>JAIBJH010000162.1 GCA_020029455.1 Hyphomicrobiales bacterium | reverse complement strand
CCAGATGCCGGTCGGCACTGGCTCCTTCCAGTTCGTCGACTACCAGAAGGATGCCGTGATCCGCTTCAAGGCTTTCGATGGTTGGGCTGGCAAGCCCAAGGTTGACGACCTGATCTTTGCCATCACGCCGGATGCAACGGCGCGTTATGCCAAGCTCAAGGCCAATGAGTGCCAGATCATGATCGCGCCGAACCCGGCTGATCTTGCTGCCATGGGCCAGGATCCGGATATCAACCTCATGTCGCAGGCTGGCCTCAACATCGGCTACCTCGCCATGAACGCCCAGAAGCCGCCCTTCGACAAGCCGGAAGTGCGCAAGGCCATCGCCATGGCGATCGACCGCGATGCGATCCTGAAAGAAGTCTATCAGGGCGCCGGCCAGAAGGCCAAGAACCCGATCCCGCCAACCATGTGGTCCTATGACGAGTCGACGGTTGATCATGAATACAACCCCGACAAGGCCAAGGAGATGTTGGCCGCTGCAGGTGTGACGGACCTCGCCACCGACCTGTGGTGGATGCCGGTGCAGCGCCCCTACAACCCCAATGCCCAGCGCATGGCGGAAATGATGCAGGCAGATCTTGCCAAGGTAGGCATCACCGCCACGCTCGTTTCCTATGAGTGGGGTGAATATCGCAAGCGCATGCAGGCCGGCGAGCACCAGATGGGGCTCCTCGGCTGGACCGGCGACAATGGCGATCCGGATAATTTCCTCGCCGTGCTGCTTGGCTGCAACAAGGAAGGCAAGCCCAACGCCAACAACATTCCGAAATGGTGTGATGCAGCCTTCCAGGAAGCCATCGGCAAGGCCGTAACCTCCACCGACATGGCAGAGCGCACCAAGCTCTACCAGGACGCCCAGAAGATCGTGGCGGCCCAGGTGCCATGGCTCAACATCGCCCATTCGACGGTGTTCGAGCCTACGCGCAAGTCGGTCTCCGGCTTCAAGATGAGCCCCTTCGGCGCCCACGAGTTCCAGAACGTGGACGTGGCTGAGTAGCATTATCGGGAGGGCAGGCAGAAGCCCGCCCTCCCATTTCCTTCCATGCTGCGCTTTCTCATCAAGCGTCTGGCGCTGACGGTCCCGACCTTCCTAGCGTTGATGTTCGTCACTTTCATGATGATCCGGCTCGTGCCGGGTGATCCCATTGAGGTGCGCCGTGGCGAGCGCGGCATTTCGCCAGAACGCCTCGAACAACTGCGCCATGAAATGGGACTTGACCAGCCCATCTGGCAGCAGTTTCTCGATTACGCCAATGGCTTGGCCCACGGCGATTTCGGCGTCTCCATTGTCTCCAGGACACCCATCCTTCATGAGTTTCTGACGCTCTTTCCGGCAACAATCGAACTCACCTTCTTTGCCATGCTGATCGCCACCGCAATAGGCGTGCCAGCTGGCATGATGGCCGCCGTCAAGCGCGGCAGCATCTATGACCAGACGCTCATGGGCGTGGCGCTCACCGGCTATTCCATGCCGATCTTCTGGTGGGGCCTGATCCTCATCCTTGTCATGTCAAACACGCTGCACCTGACGCCCGTGTCGGGCCGTGTTGATCTCATCAAATATTTTTATCCGCCGGTCACCGGCTTTGCCCTGATTGATTCACTGCTCTCCGGCCAGAAGGGCGCATTCCTCGATGCCCTGCATCACTTGATCCTGCCGTCCATCGTGCTCGGCACGGTGCCCATGGCCGTGATCGCCCGCATGACACGCTCCTCCATGCTGGAAGTGCTGGAAGAGGACTATGTGCGCACAGCCCGCGCCAAAGGGCTTTCAGCGCGGCGCGTCATCGGCCTTCATGCCCTCCGCAATGCCCTGATCCCGGTCATCACTTCCATCGGCCTCCAGGTCGGTACATTGCTGGCAGGCGCCGTTCTCACCGAAACCATCTTCTCCTGGCCCGGCGTCGGCAAGTGGTTGATCGAATCCATCAGCCGCCGCGACTATCCGGCGCTGCAAGGCGGCATCATGCTGATTGCCGCCTGCGTGATCCTGGTCAACCTGCTGGTTGATTTGATGTATGGTCTGATCAATCCGAGGATCCGCCATGCCAAGTGACATCGCCATCTCCTCTGGCGCGATTGCGCCGCCGGGACCCTTCCGCGCCTTCTGGAACGCCTTCAGTGAAAATCGCGGCGCCGTTCTTGGCCTCGCTGTGGTTTGCGTCATTGTGCTGATAGCGCTTCT
The DNA here is from genome assembly GCA_020029455.1 of Hyphomicrobiales bacterium. Lineage (GTDB taxonomy): Bacteria > Pseudomonadota > Alphaproteobacteria > Rhizobiales > Aestuariivirgaceae > Aestuariivirga. Next base: position 3,975 of record JAIBJH010000162.1, on the reverse strand, counting down.
GGCGCCGCTGCTGGCACCCCATGATCCCTTTGAACAATTCAAGGGCGCCACAAAGCTGCCGCCTTTCTGGATGGACAAGGCCGATCCGCGCTTCATACTTGGCACTGATGCGGTGGGCCGCGACATGCTCTCGCGTCTTATGTTTGGCGCGCGCGTCTCACTCTTCATCGGCCTTTCTGTCATGGTGGTCTCCATGCTGGTGGGCATCGCACTGGGACTTGCCGCCGCTTGGTTCGGTGGCATTGTCGATGTGGCAATCATCCGCGTCATGGATTTGATAATGGCCATCCCCTCGCTGGTGCTTGCCATTCTCATCATCGCAATCATCGGGCCTAGCCTTGCCAACACCATCATCGCCGTCACCATCGTCTATCTGCCGCGCTATGTGCGGCTTCTGCGCGCCTCGGCATTGGCCGAATTATCAAAGGACTATGTGACAGCGGCCAAGGTTGCCGGCGTAGGCCCCTTCCGCCTGATGACGGTGACAGTGCTGCCAAACTGCCTCGCACCACTGATCGTGCAGGCGGCGCTTGGCGTTTCCGATGCCATTCTGGAAGCGGCGGGCCTGGGCTTCCTTGGCCTTGGCGCCCAACCTCCCGTGGCGGAATGGGGCGCCATGCTCGCCAACACCCGCGACCTCATGCTCTCGCACCCCTGGGTCATGGCATTCCCGGGCCTTTGCATCCTGACTACTGTCATGGCCATCAATCTTATGGGTGATGGCCTGCGCGATGCCCTTGATCCCCGCCTGAGGAAGAGCTGATCCATGGCTCTTCTCGACATCAAAAACCTCACCGTGGAATTCCGCACCGCCTCCGGTTGGTTCCGCGCCGTGGATCGCGTTTCGCTCTCTGTCGATCACGGCCGCATCCATGCCATCGTCGGTGAGTCAGGCTCCGGCAAGTCGGTTGCCATGTTGGCGGTCATGGGTCTTCTACCCAAGACGGCCCGCGTCACCGCCGATCAGATCATGTTCGACGGCAAGGATTTCCTGAAGATCGGCGCCGAAGAGCGCCGCAAGATCATAGGCAAGGATATGACGATGATCTTCCAGGAGCCCATGACTTCGCTCAATCCCTGCTTCACGGTGGGCTTCCAGTTGGGCGAGGCGCTGAAAACCCATTTGGGTATGGACAAGGAACAGCAGCGCGCCCGCGCCGTCGAACTCTTGAAGGATGTGGGCATCCCCGCTCCAGAGCAACGGCTCTCAGCTTATCCGCATCAATTCTCCGGCGGCATGGCCCAGCGCGTGATGATCGCCATGGCGCTCGCCTGCAAGCCCAAGCTTATCATAGCTGATGAGCCGACGACCGCACTCGACGTCACCATCCAGGCGCAGATTCTCGATCTCCTCACCAAGCTGCAAAAGGAAACCGGGACGGCGCTCGTGCTCATCACCCATTCCATGGGTGTGGTGGCCGAGACGGCGGAGACCGTGAGCGTCCACTATGCCGGCCAGAAGGTGGAGGAGCAGTCCGTCATCGATCTCTTCCGCACGCCGCGCCACCCTTATACGGCTGCCCTTCTTTCGGCGCTTCCGGAACGCGCAAAGGGCGAAAAGCTCAACTCCATTCCAGGCACCGTGCCCGGCCAGTTCGACAGGCCAATAGGTTGCCTTTTTGCCCCCCGCTGCACCTATGCCCAAGCCCTTTGCCATTCAACACCGCCTGACGTTTCTGCGAAGGTCGTGTGTCACTTCCCGCTCGCAACGGAAAAAGCGGCATGACGACTATCATGCAGGCTCGTGATCTTCGCCGCCACTACAGCGTGGGGCGCGGTATGTTCGGCGAGCCTGCAACACTGAAAGCGCTCGATGGCGCTAGTTTCACGTTGGAGAAGGGCAAGACGCTGGCCGTCGTTGGTGAGTCCGGCTGCGGCAAGTCCACCCTGGCGCGGCTCCTCACCATGATCGAGGAACCGACTGCAGGATCGTTCCGCATCGGTGATGTTGAAGTTGTTGGTGCGACAGCAAATACACTGCGGGGCTTGCGCCCCAAGGTGCAGATCGTTTTCCAGAACCCCTATGGTTCCCTCAATCCACGCCAGAAGATCGGCCATGCGTTGGAAGAACCATTGCTGGTCAATCACCGCTTCACCGCCGCCGAACGCACCGCCAAGGCCCGCGAGATGATGAAGCTCGTGGGGCTCAGGCCCGAACACTACGACCGCTACCCCCACATGTTTTCCGGCGGCCAGCGCCAGCGCATCGCCATTGCCCGCGCGCTCATGCTGGAGCCGGACATTCTCATTCTCGATGAACCGGTGTCGGCGCTTGATCTTTCCATTCAAGCTCAGGTGCTCAACCTGTTGGCCGATCTGCAGCAGCGCTTGCAGCTCGCCTATGTCTTTATCAGCCATGATCTCTCGGTGGTGCGCCACATCGCCGACGATGTGATGGTGATGTATCTGGGCCGCGTGGTGGAGCAGGGGGCAAGCGAGAAGGTTTTCGCTTCACCGAAGCATCCCTACACGCGGGCGCTGCTTTCGGCGACGCCCATTGCCGACCCCACCGCCAAGAAAGAGCGCATCGTCTTGAAGGGCGAATTGCCCTCACCGCTCAACCCGCCCTCTGGCTGCACCTTCCGCACCCGATGCCCCATCGCTGCGGAAATTTGTGCGGTGGATGAACCGAAACTGCGGAACGTCGCAGGCCGGCTTGTCGCCTGCCACTTTGCCGAAGCTTAAAGCGTGCCCATCTCACCCCTCCCCAAGGGGAGGGGTACAAAAGCGGCCTACACCCCCACCCTCTGCTTCTTCCGCACATCGGCCTGATAGGCAGCGCTTTCATTGACGGTCTTGCGCTTCGAGACCTGCGGCACGCCTACATCCCACAGCGCATCACCCGGCGTCCAGGTGAAGGCATCGGAGACGATGGAGATGACGGCCGTGCGGTCCTGCGCCTTGGCCCAGTCCATGGCCTGTTCCAGTTCCGAAAGGCTCTCTACTTTCCGCGCCGCGGCGCCCATCGCTTCCGCATGCTTCACAAAGTCGACGCTGAACGGCGCCTTCACCTTGCAATCCTTGATGAGATTGTTGAACGAAGGTGTGCCCTTGAAATTCTGCAGGCGGTTGATCACCGCATAGCCGCCATTGTCGCAGACGATGATGATGAGCTTGTGCCCCGTCAGCACCGTTGAATAGATGTCGGAGTTCATCATCATGTAGGAGCCGTCACCCACCATGACGATCACATCGCGTGATGGATCCGCCATGGCCGCGCCCCAGCCGCCGGCAATTTCGTAACCCATGCAGGAAAAGCCGAATTCCAGATCGTAGGAATTTGCCGTCTTGCAACGCCAGTTCTTCATGGTCTCGCCCGGAAGCCCGCCCGCCGCGGTGATCATGTAGTCACGTGGGCCCGCCTTCCTGTTCACCACGCCAACCACCTGCGCATAGGTGGGCACCGGCACATTGGTCGGCTTCTGGTAGCCATCAAGCGCCGCATTCCATTCCGCCATCAACTCCTTGGCCTTCTTCATCCAGGAGGCTTCCACCTTCCAGCCCTTGAGCGCTGCAGAAAGTTCCTCAAGGCTTTCCCTGGCATCGCCCACCACACCGAGCGCCCGATGCTTGGTGGCGTCCCAGCGTGCCGCGTTGAGCGAAATGAACTTGGCGTTACGATTGAACACCGTCCACGAGCCCGTGGTGAAATCCATGAGGCGCGTGCCGATGGCAATGATCACATCCGCTTCGGCGGCGAGCGCATTGGCGGACGTCGAACCCACAATGCCGATGGGCCCTGCATGGGCCGGATGATCGTGCGGCACAGTGCTCTTGCCCGCGATGGTTTCGGTGATCGGGATGCCGTGTTCCAATGCAAAGCTGGCAACTAACTCTTCCGCGCCCGAATAACGCGCGCCGCCGCCCGCAATGATCAGCGGCTTCTTCGCCGCCTTGAGAAGCTTCACGGCCTCGGCCACGCGCCTGCGGTCGGGCCGGGGCCGCGGAATTTCATGCACCGTGCGCGCAAAGAAT
>JAIBJH010000161.1 GCA_020029455.1 Hyphomicrobiales bacterium | reverse complement strand
CGCTTTGCCGTGGCCTCGGCAGCCTTTTCAGTGAACATCTGCTGCCAAAACTGTCCTGCGCTTCCTGCACCATGGATGCCGGACTCATCAGGCATCATTTCACCGTAGAGATGCGTGAGAATGCTTGCCTCAAGTTGCTCACCGGTATTTGCAGAGACCCCTGCAACTCTGGTTGTTGCCTCAGCTCCACTCAAAGCGGCCAACCTGCTTGCTGCTTCCTGCAGGCGGATGGGTTCTGCATTCTTCATGACTTGCAACAGAAGATCGTCCTCCGCGGCAACTGGCTTCCTGGCCTTGGCGACCTGCCTCAGGCTCTCACTGAAGTTTAGTGTCGCCGTTTCGGGTGAACCGGAAATCGCCGCCAGCTTGTGGCGCGCCTTGCCCGCTTCAGCCGGACTTGCTGCTTGAACCACACTCATGATGATGTCGTTGATCAATAGGTGCTCCTTGCAGAATCTGCAGGAGACGATAGGTCACGGGTCTTGTGCGTAGCTGAAGGGCATCGCCTGGTGGCCAACGCGTTCGCTGGCGCTTTCCTCTTCGTCCCGTGTTGCGATCTCTATTTCCAATTCAGCAACTTGCTCCGCGAGCCGGCCTTCCGCGATGCGCTGCCGCGAAGCCTTGGAGACGGCCTCGGATATTGCCTGCTGCAGCGACAGGCGTTTCTGGCGTATGCCTTGCAGGCGGCTTGCTATGAGCGGAATATTCCGGAGACTTGTCCAAACCTCATCGGCCAGTTGCGCGAGGCATTTGTCTTCGGCGTTGGCGAGTTCCGCCTCTTCATTGCGCAGGGCTGCAATGTCTGCTTCAAGCTGAACGCGAACCATGTGAACAACTCCCATGAGCCGACGCTTTGAGCGCACCAACTCCCTCATCGCATCACATCCACGAGCCAGCTTCGGTATGACTGGACCGGTATTTCCAGCACATTGAGCGCATCGGTGGCCAGCAATGCCAGCGCCACGAGGATCGTGAAGCCCATGGTTGCAAAGTAGACCTGAAGCTGGGGGGTGAATTTGCTGCACAGTCCCAGCGCCAGGTTGGCCACAACCGCGTAAACAATGAACGGCGCCGCCATCTGCAACCCCATCAAGGTTGTGTCGCGAATGGTCGTGCCCGTGATTTCGGTGAGTTGCTGAGCCGTTATTCCCGTCGCCATGGGGAGGATGTCGTAGCTTCTCAGGAGAGCTGCAAGGCCTTCAAGGTGTAGGCCCGAAGCCAAAATGAGCATCGTCGTCGACAATGTGAGGAACGTTGCAAGGGTGCTGTTGGGATCAAACTCGTCTATGGACTGGCCTGGCACTCCGGCCAAGCCGACAGTTGAGGCAATCGTTGATGCGGCAAAGCGGCTTGCCTGAAGAAAACAGAGGCCCCAAAATCCGATTGCGAAACCCGTCAGTATCTCCTGGGCGGCGGGCCACAAGAGTGCAATTGAAGGGTTGGCTGCTGTTTCAGCGGGCAGCCTGTTTCCGATCGCGGGGAGAAGCGCGGTCGTGACGGCCATCGCCAGCAACAACCGGAAATACATTGGCAGCCGTGGATTGGCGAGGCCGGGGAGCAAAATGAAGGCCGTGCCCACCCTGCAGAAGACAAGCGCCCAGAGCAGCAGCAGTTGCTGGGCAGCGCTGGTCAAGAGAGTGAACCGATGACGTCAATCTGGTTGGCTTTTGCGACTTCAATGTGCGACAGCACCGGCAAGTTTGGAAAGACCCGGTCGATAATCATTCTGACATAGGGCCGCGCCTCAGGAGAACAAGCCAAAGCGAAGCTCGTGCCATTGTTGACGTGGGGCTTGATGACCCGGGCAGCATCGCCTGCGAAGGCTTCGAGGTTCTTTGTGTCGATGTCAAACTCGATGATCTCGCCCTTATTGTCCCGCCTGAGTGACTGCATGAACACGGTATCCCACTTCCCGCCCAGCCGGATGATCCTGAGCTTTCCGCCACCGCAGATGTCGCCGCAAATCTGTTGCGCGAGCCTGAGCCGCACATGTTCGGCCACAACTTCGGGCTTGCGGGTGTGCTGCGCGACTTCGGCAATGGACTCCAGGACAAGATGGAAATTCCTGATGGAGACGCGTTCAGCCAAGAGCAGTTTGAGTATGGCCTGGATCGATGAGAATGAAAGAAAGCCCGGAACGATCTCATCCAGCAATTTCCGGTACTCCGGCTCCATATTGTCTGTGAGAGCGCGAAGATCGCGGTAGGAAAACAGAAGCGACAGGCTAGCACGCACCGTTTCCGATAGATGTGTCAGCATGACCGACATCGGATCAAAGGCTCCATAGTCGGCATCCCTCAGTTCAGCGGCAAACATCTCGGGAACCCACATTGCCTCAAGCCCGAAGGCAGGCTCCTTGACGATGTCACCGGGAACCTTGGGCTTTTCCTTGCCCGCCGTAATCACAAGGACCTCTCGCGGGCGCAGCTCAAAGCTTGCTGCTTCGGTGCCGTGCACCTTGATCGCGTAGGATTTTGGCGGAATCCTCAGATCATCTGTAACGTTGATGTCCGGCAAGACAAAGCCGTAAAGCTGGGCGAATTTCTTGCGCATCTTGGTGACGCGTTGTGTGAGCTCAACCTGATCCACCAGCATCTGGTTCATGATCTGCTTTCCTAGGCAGAGCTCGATGGCAGGCGTTTTCAGAAGATTGCGAACGGAATCCTTTTCGGTGCTGGCACGGGCCTCTTGCGCAGCCTTCTTCTTGTCTTCCTCGAACTTTCCAAATTGCGCTTTTCGCCGTTTGAGGCTCACAGATCCAAGGAACATGGCCGTGCCGATCAGTGCAAAGGGAAGGAACGGCAATCCAGGCACAAGCGCCAGCACGCCGAGCATGCCGGAACCGACGATAAGTGCCCTGGGATATCCGCCGAGCTGGGCGACAACCGCTTTGTCCGCCGTGCCCTTGTTTCCGCCCTTGGAGACCACAAGGCCGGCGGCCAAGGAGACGATCAAGGCCGGAACCTGTGTGACGAGACCGTCGCCGACAGTGAGCCGGATGTAGGCATCAGCGGCTGCGGCAAAATCCATGTTGTGGCGCAGGACACCAACAATGATGCCGCCGAATGAATTGATGAAAGTAATGATGAGGCCGGCGATGACGTCACCCCGGACAAACTTCGAGGCGCCATCCATGGACCCGTAGAACGAACTCTCCTGTTCAAGTTCGAGGCGCCGGGCCCGGGCCTCGTTCTCATCTATCAAGCCCGAGGAAAGATCCGCATCAATGGCCATCTGCTTGCCCGGTATTGCGTCAAGCGTGAAGCGGGCCCCGACTTCTGCAATGCGCGTAGCGCCCTTGGAGATCACAATAAAGTTGACGGTCAACAGAATCACGAAGACCACGACACCAATGACAAAGTCGCCGCCCATCACCAGGTTGGCAAAGCCTCCAACCATGTGACCTGCCGCCAGATGCCCTTCCTGGCCATGGGAGAGGATGAGCCTCGTTGTTGCGACGTTGAGGGCAAGGCGCAGCATCGTGGCGATGAGCAGAACCATCGGAAATGCCGAAAAATCGAGAGGTTTTTCGATCCAAAGGGCGACCATCAGAATGAGAATGGCCAGGGAAAGCGACAGGGCGAGGCCGAGATCGAGGATGATCGCCGGCACAGGCACAAACAAGATGGCGAGAATGGCGGCAATGCCAATGGCAAATCCGATGTCAGCCGGCTTGCGCTTCAGTTCGCCTGCCTGTTCCGCGATGCTCAAACCCTGGTCTCCACGACGGGAGGAAGAAGCCCTGCCCCAGACGCAAAGGCATGACGCGTCAACCTTGCGTCTGTCTGCACTGTCCGGTCAGAACCCGGTGGCAATCAGGCTGTAAAGCCTTTCCGTCAGAACGTTGAGCTGGCCAGCGACGAATGTTCCGCTGAAGAGCGCGGCACCGAACACCGCAATGATCTTCGGCACGAAAGTCAATGTGGACTCTTGAAGCTGTGTCAGGGCCTGCCCAAAAGCTACCAAGATGCCCACCAACATCGCCGAGGCAACGAACGGGCCGGAGATAAAGATCGTGGCCCATATTGCCGCCTGTACAATTTCGAGTGCATCAGCCTCGTTCATGCCGATGTGATGCGCAGCCCATCAGACAAACTAATGGTCTTTCCGGTATTGAGCGTGGCGACAGATCCGCTCTCCGCCACATCCACGGCCACGACAACTCCGGTCTCTCCCGATATGAGGGAGCTGACCTTGCGGCCAATGAGCGCCGATGCCTCAACGGCTGAGAAACGCTGCTGCATGGCCTCGAGCTTGCTGTTCAGCTTGATTGTCTGCTCGACGGTCGAAAAGGACGCCAGCTGCGCGAGACTCTCTTTCTGGTCGACGGGATCGGTCGGATCCTGCGACTTGAGCTGCTCAAGCATGAGCTTGAGAAAGGTGTCGTAGTTGAGCGTTGCCTTCTCCATGTCCGACTTCGGCGCGCTGACCGTCGTTCCCACCGAGGTGATGTTCATTGTGTGCTCCTCTGATATCTGCCGGACCCGCGCCATTGAGACACACACCGGCCATAACTTCGTCGTCCATCTTGAAATTGGATCGCAATGTCTTGAGTGCCGCGTAGTAGTCGGCGGTCGCAACCTGCTTTTCCACCTGGTCCAAAACCGCGTGATACCCCTCGCGGCGAACTGTTCTTCTTACTTGTTCGGCCTGACTCACAAAGACGCAGCGCGTGAGTTCCGAGTTCTGTGGATCCATGATCATGGTCTGCACGACAAAGTAGAGGTTCCGCAGAGGCGTTTTTGCGTCTTCGGCCTGCAACACATGGTTGGACAGGAGGAACTGCGCGTCATTGAGAAGCTCGATTGAGCCGCGGTGGTCAAGCCTTATAACGGCGCCGTTGATGAAGAGCTTTTCGTTTTTCTTGAGATGAATGATCATGCTCTGACTGCAAGTCCTGCACAGATGCTTTCTGAAATTTCGACGAGCGGCTGGAGATCCGTCTCGATCCCCTTGCGAATGCCTTCCGCATGTCGCAGCATCCATATGCCGATGGAGATCAGCTTCGCCCGCAATTCTGCCGGCAAGGCGTTCTCATCGGAGGCAAGATCCTCCAACAGCACGCCCCACAACCGGCTGAGGAAAAAGATCGCTTCAACGGCTTCTATGCTTTTGGGGCCAGCCTTCTTCGCCTTGTTCAGCAGAGTGATGGAGTGGCGCAATGCCCGTCGTTCGTTGTCGCGGATTCTATCCGAGGCTTCCTCTGCGACCTGATTGTAAAACTGCTGGTACACGGCCACCTCAAATGTAATTCATTAGGCTTAGTTTTGAGATCCTGCTGGTCACGGAATAAGACGCCTCCAACTGGTTGCTCAGCGAATTGAGGCGGGTCACCGCTTCGTAAGGGTCTACACCTTCGGTCCTTGCGATGGCCGACTCAAGCAGCGAAGACCTTGATTCCATTCTGTTGTTGGCAATTTCCATCGATTTCTGTGCCTGACCAATCCTTGCCTGTATCTCACCCAATCCTTGTGCGGAAGTGGCCAGTTTGGTCAGGGCAGCGTCAGTTACCGCCTGAAAGGTCCCTTGCCCGATCGCGGTATTGGAAAGCTCAAAGACCGCAGTTGCAGCCCAAAGAACGTCGCGAAACGGACGCTCGCCAATATTTGCCGAAGCATCGCCCCTGGTATGCTTGTCAATCTGGGTCTGCGGATTGACAGATGAGGCGCTTGACCAATTTGCTTGCCAATTCGGATCATCAAAGATGTCGCTGAAGCTGCCATTCAAGAACTGAGTGATCTGACTGGCCGTGATGTTGACCACCTGGGCATCGGTCTTGGCAAAGCCGAACTCCGCCAGGAAAGCGGCATCGAATGCAGCCTCTGCTGGGCTTCCCTGATAGTCCACCAGCGGATCAACGTCGGCTGATATACCTGAAAAAAGATATGTGCCTGCAAAGCTCGTCCGCAATCCGTCTGCTACCGCGCCCAAACTCAATTGGCTGCCGTTCCTTGCCACTGCTTTGCCGTTTTGCGAGGTCCTGGCGGCAGGCAACAGCTCCATCAGACTTGATGCCGCATTGCGGACAAATTCGATCGCAGACTGGGTAGCAGTAGCTTTTTCCTGGGCACGGTTGTTGCGGTCTACTGCGGCCTTCAGCCCATTCAGCTCTATTCGCCAATCCAGATTGTGCGAGACCCTTGCACCGAGGACTAGGCCTGTATCTGCATGTCTGCCTGATACGGACTCTTGCTGGGC
>JAIBJH010000160.1 GCA_020029455.1 Hyphomicrobiales bacterium | reverse complement strand
TTTCTTCCCCGCGTCGTCTTCTTGGACCTGTAAGACTATTGCGGAGTTAAGAAAGGCCGGGAATTTCGGCCCACTGCTGGAATGTAGCGAGAAGTAGCAGTTTCACCGCGCTGTGTCAAGGACTATTTTCGTGGTATAGGAATTGCAAGTGAATTGATATGGATACATAAATTAGCCTTGACTAATGCATTAGTTCGTACTAATTAGTCATTATGGCCCAGGCGATTTCCATTGATACAGTCATGCGCACGCTGGCGGACCCCACGCGAAGGGCCGTGTTCGAGCGTGTTTTCCACTCCAGGGAAATTTCTGTTGTTGACCTGACGCGCGGCAGCGGAGTGACCCAAGGCGCCATCTCCCAGCATCTCAAAACCCTGAAGCAAGCGGGCCTTGTGATCGAGCGGCCTGAAGGCCGGCATGTTTACTATCGCGTGCAGCCTGAAGGCCTGGAGCCACTGGTTGATTGGATGAACCATTACGGCGCTTTCTGGCGCGAACGCTTTGCAAATCTCAAAACGCTTCTGAAAGAAATAGATCCATGAATGACATCGCTGCGAACCTCAACACGCAAGAGATCGTGATCGACGAGGTTTTTCCGCACACGCCAACCGCCATCTGGAAGGTTCTCGCTTCGGGCGAGCTGATGAACCGCTGGCTGATGGCGCAAACAGGTTTTGAACCCGTACAGGGAAACAACTTCAGTTTCCAAACGCCACCAACCGATGATTGGGATGGCGTGATCCGCTGCCAGATACTGGAGATAATACCCAACGAGCGTCTCGTCTATTCTTGGAAAAGCGGCGCGCAAACCAGCGCAGGCTATGTCCCGCGCCTTGATACAATCGTCACCTGGACGCTCACCAGACATGATGGCGGCACGAGACTTCGTCTTGTGCATTCGGGCTTTGTCCTGCCGAAAAATGAAGCCGTGTTCAAAAACATCAATGCAGGCTGGTCGAAGATCATTCCCAAATTGATCGCAATCGCTGCCGAACAATCTCAAATATGAACGGAGAAAAAAATGACTGACGCATACACCGGCGGCTGTGCCTGCGGTGCAATCCGCTATGAAGTTCCGTCAGAACCCATCTCGATGCTCCATTGCCAATGCCGCCATTGCCAGCAGAAAAGCGGCACCGGGCACGGGTCTTACCTCACCTTCATGCAGCGCGGAACTGTCAAACTTCAGGGTGATGCAACACACTGGAATATCACGGGCGACACCGGCGTTGTGAAAACCCGCGCCTTCTGCCCCAGCTGCGGGTCACCGGTCTACATGACAATCGATGTTGCGCCTGACATCTTCGTCGTTCATGCCGCCAGCCTGGATGATCCAAGCCGCTTCAAGCCGCAAAAGGTGATGTTCAGTTCCAGCAGTCACGCGTGGGATTACATTGACCCGGACTTGCCAAGATTTGAAAAAATGCCGCCGCGGTAATATTGGATCTCTCGCCATTGGGTTTCTCAATCCCCGGTTCATGCAAGTTCACAGCTTGTAGGCTTGCTTGACCAGCCGATAGGTGAGTTCAAGCGCAACTTCATGGGCCTCATCTTCGGCCAGGCGCCCCGTTGCAACCAGTGTTGCGAGATAGGTGCAATCAACCCGGCGTGCTACATCGTGACGGGCGGGAATTGAGCAGAAAGCGCGCGTGTCATCATTGAAGCCAACGGTGTTGTAGAACCCGGCCGTTTCAGTTGTGAGTTCGCGGAAACGCAGCATGCCTTCGGCGCTGTCATAGAACCACCAGGCCGGCCCAATCTTCAGAGCCGGATAAACGCCCGCGAGCGGCGCGAGTTCGCGTGAATAAGACGTTTCGTCCAGCGTGAACAGGATAACCGTCAGCTCCGGCCGTTCGCCCACCGCATCGAGCAGCGGTTTCAGGGCGCGCACATAGTCGGTGCGGGTTGGAATGTCATAGCCCTTGTCGCGGCCAAAGCGCTGGAGCATTTCGGCAGAATGATTGCGGAAGGAGCCGGGATGAATCTGCAGGACGAGCCCATCCTCTAGGCTCATGCGGGCCATCTCGGTTAGCATGTGGCCGCGGAAGGCATCGGCTTCTTCCGGCGTGCAGTTGCCGCGCAAGGCCTTATCGAACAGTTGCGCTGCATCCTTTTGGCTCAGATTTTCCGTGCGCGCCGAGGCATGGCCGTGGTCCGTTGATGTGGCGCCGAAGCTTTTGAAGTAGGCGCGGCGCCGGCGGTGCGCGGCGAGATAGCCGTTCCAGCTTGTGGAATTCTCGCCCGTCAGCTGACCCAGCAATTCAACATTGGCGGTAAAGTTTGCAAACTCCGGATCGACAACCGCATCCGGCCTGTATGCGGTGATGACACGGCCCTTCCAGCCGCTGTCGCGGATCATTTTGTGCCAGCGCAGATCATCGAGCGGACTTTCAGTGGTTGCAATGACTTCGATATTGAAGCGCTCGAACAGGGCGCGCGGGCGAAAGCCGGGCTGTGCGAGACAGGCCGCGATCTGGTCGTAGATCAAATCCGCGGTCTCTGCTGACAGGCGCTGTGTGATCCCGAACAGCTCCTGAAACGAATGGTCGAGCCAGAGCCTGGAAGGCGTGGCGCGCAGCAGGTGATAGTTGGCGGCGAACAAGCGCCAGATCTTGCGCGGGTCCTGCTCCGTCTCGCCGCCATCGGCGCGCGGCACGCCGAGGGCCTCCAACGGGATGCCCTGCGAATGCAGCATGCGGAACACATAGTGGTCCGGAATCACGAAGAGGTTTGCGGGATCGGGAAACGGCACGTTCTCGGCATACCAGCGCGGGTCGGTGTGTCCGTGGGGGCTGACGATCGGCAGGCCCTTGACGCTGTCGTACAGGGCGCGCGCAATCTTCCGGACCTGCGGCTCTACCGGGAATAATCTATCGTCGTGAAGCAGCGTCATCAGAAGTCCCTAGCAGCAGTCGCGGTGGCGCTGGATGCAGGTGGCGAGGACATCATCAATGTCGCGTTTCCACCAATCGTCCTTGGAGAAGATCTCCACCTCGTGAAATTTTACATAGCCTTCGGCCTCAACCCAGGTGCGGATCTGGCGGATATCAATCACACCATCACCCATCATGCCGCGGTCGAGAAGCAGGTCCTTGGTGTTGCGCAGCCAGTCGCAGATGTGGAAGGCGTGCAGCCGTGAGGCGCCGGCCCTCGCAATCTGCTCACGCAGGTTCGGGTCCCACCAGACGTGGTAGACATCACAGGCAACACCAACGGTGCCGCCGACGGCATCGCAAATGTCCAGCGCCTGGGCCATGGTGTTCACCACGGACCTGTCGGCGCAATACATGGGATGCAGGGGTTCGATGGCGATCCTGGTGCCTGAAGGCTTTGCTTTCTCAACAAGCCAGGCAATGCCATCCTGCACCTGTTGCCGTGCGCCTTGGAGATCGCGGGAGCCTTCCGGCATGCCGCCCACGACAAGCACCAGGCAATCGGCTTCCAGCTCTATGGCCTCTTCGAGAGCGCGGGCGTTGTCGGCGAGATTGGCCGCAAAGCCTGCCTTGTCGCGCGCCGGAAACATGCCGCCGCGGCAGACCCCTGAGACTTTGAGACCCAGCTTGTGGATGTGTTGCCTGGTCGCCTTCAGGCCGATCTGGGCAATCTGGTCGCGCCAAGGCGCCACCGCCGGAATGCCATGGCGGGCCACGGCATCCAGTGCCTCGGTGATCTTGTAGCGCTCGCGCACCGTGGCGAGGTTGATGGAGAGCCGGGAGATGTCAGAGATGTCAGGCATCAGTTCACTCCGCGCACCGCCATGACGGCGGCCATGCGGCGGGCCGCCAGGTCCGGGTTGGACAGAAGCCCCGCCTTGTCCGCCAGTCTGAAAAGCTCCGCCAGATGCAAGGTTGACCGCGCCGCCTCCTGGCCGCCCACCATGGTGAAATGGTCCTGGTGGCCGTTGAGATAGGCAAGGAAGACAACGCCGGTTTTGTAGAAGCGCGTCGGCGCCTTGAAGATGTGGCGTGACAGCGGCACAGTCGGCGCAAGGATTTCGTTGAAGCGGGCGGTGTTTCCGGCTGCGAGATGTTTGAGCGCGGCTGAGGCTGCAGGAGCAATGGCATCAAAGATGCCAAGAAGCGCATCAGAATAACCCTGCGCATCTCCTTCAATCAGTTCGGCATAGTTGAAATCATCGCCCGTATACATGCGGACACCCTTCGGAAGGCGCCGGCGCATGCCGATCTCAGCCTCCTTGGACAGAAGCGAAATCTTGATGCCGTCAATCTTGTTGGCATTGGCAGTGATAACGGCAAGGCAATTGTCCATGGCCTTGGCGACATCGCCCGAGCCCCAATAGCCGGCAAGGGCCGGATCGAACATGTCGCCCAGCCAATGGAGGATGACGGGCTCGCGCGCCTGCGTGAGGACGGCGTCATAGACCTCCGCATAGTCATTTGGCCCCTTGGCCGATGCAGCGAGCGCCCTGCTTGCCATCATGATGACGCGGCTACCCGCAGCTTCGACATCGGCAAGCTGCTTGCTATAGGCATCCTTGATCTGCACCAGCGTCTGGCCGGGCGCAGGCGCAAGATGATCCGTTCCCACACCGGAAAACACCACAGCGCCTTTTACCGTTCTGGCTTCTTTCACGCTGCGCCGGATCAGTTCCAGGGCTTTGGGATAATCCAGTCCCATGCCACGCTGGGCCGTATCCATGGCTTCAGCAACGGCAAAACCGTGCACCCAGAGATGATGGCGGTAGGCCATGGTCCTGTCCCAGTCCACGGCAGCATCAAGCCAGGGATTATTGTCAGCCAGGGGATCGGCCACAACATGCGCCGCCGCAAAGGCGATACGGTTGAGCGGCACATCGGGCGCGGCAAAGTCTTTCGGGGCCGCGAGCGTATAGTCTTCGACGCCGCCAGGAACCGGCAATTTCACCTTGGTCACGGACGGTCCTCCAGTTTAGGCACGTCAACCCAGCGCCGCTCGGCCCAGCTCTTCAATCCCAGTTCCGCAAGCTGTACGCCCCGTGCGCCCGCCATCAGATCGAAAGTCCAGGGCGCGCCTTCGCCGACATGACGCAGGAACTGCTCCCATTGCACCTTGAAGCCATTGCCGAACACTTCGGTGTCCGGAACCTTCTCCCAGTCATCGAAGAAGTTGATGGGATTAGGCACATCCGGGTTCCACACCGGACGGGGCGTGTTGACGCGATGTTGGGTGAGGCAGCTCGTCAAACCGGCAACGGCCGAGCCATGCGTGCCGTCGACATGAAACGTTACCAGATCGTCACGGCGCACGCGTGTGCACCAGCTTGAGTTCAGCTGGGCGACTACTCCGCCGTCGAGTTCGAAGGTGCAATATGCCGCGTCATCGGCATCGGCATTATAGGCCTTGCCGTTTTCGTCAAAGCGTTCCGGAATATGCGTGGCGCCAAGGCAACTCACAGCTTTCACCGCGCCAAAGGTATTGTCCAGCACGTAGCGCCAGTGGCACAGCATATCGAGGATAATGCCGCCGCCATCTTTCTTGCGGTAATTCCACGAGGGGCGTTGCGCCGCGCGCCAGTCACCCTCAAACACCCAATAGCCAAATTCGCCGCGCACCGAGAGAATGCGGCCGAAGTAACCACTGTTGATAAGCGCTTTTAGTTTCATGAGGCCGGGCAGGAACAGCTTGTCCTGCACTACACCGTTTTTCACGCCCTTGCTTTTCGCCAGCCGGGCAATGGCGAGCGCGTCCTGCAAATTCTCCGCTGTAGGCTTTTCGCAATAGATATCCTTGCCGGCTTCAATGGCGCGCCTCAGGAGATCGCAGCGCATCTGCGTCGTGCCGGCATCAAAGAACAATGTGTCGTCCTTGTTGGCGAGGCAGGCACCGAGATCATCTGACCACCGGGCAATGCCTTGTTCCTGTGCGAGCGCTGCGATTTTTTCCCTGTTGCGCCCGACCAGAATGGGATCTGGCATGAGAGCGTCGCCATTTCCGAGCTTGATGCCGCCTTGCGCCATGATAGCCTTGATGGATCGCACGAGATGCTGGTTGAATCCCATGCGTCCGGTGACGCCATGCATGATGATTCCGATACGCCGTGTGGCCATTCTGATCCTTCCGTCATCCTATGCGTGGCAGATGATGTTTTCGTCTTTGCCGAAAATGTGGAAATGCCCGGCTTCAAGCCCGAGATGCAGGCGGTCGCTCGCCTTGGCGGCAGCCTGCCCCTTGAACTTAACGGTCACTTGGGCACCTTCATCCGCTGTAATGTAGACACATGTTTCTCCGCCCAGCTGCTCGGTAATCTGAACATC
>JAIBJH010000159.1 GCA_020029455.1 Hyphomicrobiales bacterium | reverse complement strand
AAGGACACAATCGTCACCGAAGCGCTCGACGGATATTTGTGGGCCTCCGGCGACACCTCACTTGCCAGGCTTGATGGTTTTCCCGGCGCCAAGGTGGTGCTGAACAGGAAGCACAATCCCAACAAGGTCGCGGTAATTTCAGGTGGCGGTTCCGGGCATGAGCCTGCCCATGCGGGCTTCGTGGGCAAGGGCATGCTGGCGGCAGCCGTTTGCGGCGAGGTTTTTGCTTCACCGAGCGTCGATGCCGTTCTTGCCGGCATTCTTGCCGTGACGGGCAAGGGTGGGTGCTTGCTCATCGTCAAGAACTACACGGGAGACCGGCTCAACTTCGGCCTGGCAGCGGAGAAAGCGCGCGTTCTTGGCAAGAAGGTTGCAATGGTCGTGGTGGCTGACGATGTTGCAATCGAGGGACTACCACAGCCACGCGGCATTGCAGGCACCTTATTCGTCCATAAAATTGCGGGCTACCACGCGGAAAAAGGCATGAGTCTTGCCAGTGTGCATGCGAAAGCACAGGCCGCAGCCAAGTCAGTGACATCAATTGGCGTGTCATTGAGTTCCTGCAACGTGCCGGGCAGCCGCCGTGCGCAACGCATCGAAGATGGCAGGGCGGAAGTCGGGCTCGGCATCCACGGCGAGCCGGGGGCCGATCGCGTGGCGTTCGAGTCGGCGGAAGAGGTGGCCCGCGGCGTGACGCAGAAGTTGTTCGAGAAGGTAATTCCGGCGCGAAAATACGTCGTGCTAATCAACAACCTCGGCTCGACCACGCCACTGGAGATGAACATTCTCGCCGGCCACCTTCTTTCCGGGGCAAACCAAAAGCGGATTTCCCATGTCATCGGGCCAGCGCCATTGGTGACATCGCTTGACATGCATGGTTTTTCTGCCTCGCTGTTGCCGGTGAAACCTGACTTTTTGGCTGCTCTAAGGGCGCCAGTCGAAGCGCGCAGCTGGCCGGGCCTTCAGCAGACCAGGGCGCCGAAAATCCTGCCCTTGCCACTAGGTTTGGCTTCGAAGCGCCACACAGCGACCAGGAGCGCAACTGTGGAACAGCTGCTTCTCAGTGCGTGCGAGGCATTTCTCAACCATGAGGATCATCTCAATGAACTCGATGGCAAGATTGGCGACGGCGACACCGGGACGACGATTGCCACAGCAGCAAAGTCCCTGCGGAACTCCGTGCATCAGCTTCCTTTGGCGCAAACCGACAAGCTGTTTTCCGAGATCAGCAGCCGGCTGCTGCAATCGATGGGCGGTTCAAGCGGTGTGTTGCTGGCAATCCTTTTTGCTTCCGCATCCGCCTCGCTGAGCGAGGGAAAGTACTGGCCGACAGCCCTTCTCGACGGGCTCCAGAAGGTGAAAGAATATGGCGGCGCGAGATTGGGCGACCGCACCATGATTGACGCTCTTGAACCGGCGCTGAGAGCCCTGTCATCGGGCAAGCCGCCCGGCGAGGCTGCTCTTATTGCAAGGGCAGCGGCAGATCAGACCGGAAAGCTCAGCAAGGCCCTGGCGGGAAGGGCGTCATACGTGCCGTCCGAAGTTCTTGATGGCGTGGTCGATCCCGGTGCCGAAGCGGTCGCCATTCTGTTTGCGGCGCTTGCGCAAACAAACCAGGACAGGCTTAAATCCATCGCCGTTGGATAGAATATGGAGGGAGGGATGGCTTGCGGATTGATCCGGCCAGGCTGATTGATGCCATTGCAGACTGCATGATCGAAAACATGCAGGAGCTGACCGAGCTTGACGCTGCCATCGGCGATGCCGACCACGGCCTCAACATGCGCAAGGGCGGCGAAGCCTTGAGAGCCGATATGGCGGCCTTCAAAGCCGCCAGCCTTCCACAGGCCCTGCAACTGGCAGGAAATATCCTCGCTACAACGGTCGGTGGGGCTGCGGGCCCGCTTTACGGCTCCTTACTGATGACCATGGGAAAATCAATTGGCCCTGATCCCGATCTGGGAGAAGTCGGCAAAGCCTTGGTCGCCGGGGTAGAAGCCATGGAACGACTGGGCAAGGTTGAAGCTGGCCAGAAAACCATGCTCGACGTCTGGAAACCCGTTTCCCGGCTTGTTGCGCGGGAAGGCGCGACAGTCCAAAGTGTCAGGGCCTTGGCGCACGAGGCGGCCGTAGCCACCATTCCCATGGAGGCACGGCGGGGCAGAGCCTCCTACCTTGGAGAAAGATCGAGAGGACACATGGACCCTGGGGCAAGATCAAGCGAACTCCTGATACTGGCGGTGATTGATGCCTTGGAGTTTGAGCAATGACAGACCTCGTGGGAATCGTCATCGTTTCGCACTCCATTGATATCGCGAAAGGCATCAATGACATGGTGCGCCAGATCGCTGGCTCGGAGCTCAAGGTGGCCTTTTGCGGGGGAACTGCGGACGGGCGGCTTGGAACAAATATGAAAAGCGTTCAGGACGCCATTGATGCAGCCTGGTCGCCTGCTGGCGTTGTCATTCTTGTCGATCTCGGAAGCGCTGAAATAAATAGTGAACTGGCGATTGACATGCTGCCTGCGGAGCGGCGCGGGAGCGTCGTTGTTTGCAATGCCCCCATTGTGGAAGGAGCCGTGGTGGCCGCAACAGAAGCGAAAAGCGGTTCGCCGCTTGCCGATGTCAAACGTGCTGCGGAAGAACTTTCCCCGCAATGATGAACTGGAAAACGAGAACAACCCATATCACCCATGACGTGGGACTTCACGCCAGACCCAAAGTGATGCTGCTGAAGCATTCGATCAAGTTGGGTGCAAAAACCTTATCAGTTGAAGGTTTGAGGTTCGCCGGTGTTGCCAACGCAATGGCGGAGACTTGATGTGCAGAACAGTATGCCGCCACATGAGCAGGATAACAGCAGTCTTGTAGCATCCTACAAGAAGTTGCTGTCGGATATTGTGGACAGGCGGCCCTCCGGAACGCGGCAAAGACTTGCCGCCGCGCTTTCAAAGAACCGCAGCTTCATCAGCCAGATTTGTAGCCCTTCCTATTCGACGCCAATTCCAGCCAACCACCTCGATGTGATCTTCGAAGTTTGCAGGTTTTCAACGGCGGAAAGAGCCGAGTTTCTCGAACTATATGGCAAGGCGCATCCTAACCGCCGGCTGGCTGCCCAGAAGAGCAACAAGGTGAAGGCCTATACCTTCTATCTGCCCGATCTCGGAGATGAGGAGTTGAACAGGGACATACACGCGCTGGTGACAGACTTCGTGCGCCAAATCGTTGACCTTGCCAAGGCTGCCGGGCGAAAGGGAAAGCGTTCATGAAGAAATTCATGAACGAGCCTGGCAACCTTCTGATTGAAAGCATCAATGGTTTTGCTGCTGCACATGCCGACATCATCTCGTTTGATGTTTCCAAACGCTTTGTAAGACGCAAGAGCCTGGTGCCGGGCAAGGTTGGGCTCGTTTCCGGCGGGGGTGCTGGCCATGAGCCGATGCACCTTGGTTTTGTCGGCCGGGGGATGCTTGATGCGGCTTGTATCGGACGGATCTTCACGTCGCCGACGCCCGATCAGATAGTTGCAGCAGCGCAGGCCGTGGATGCGGGCAGCGGGTTGCTGTTTATCGTCAAGAACTATGACGGTGACCGCATGAATTTCCAGATGGCCGGGGAAATGAGTGGTCTTGCTATCGATACAGCGATTGTTTCGGACGAAGCCGTGCAGACTTCTCCTGAGGATAAGTCAGGTCGCCGTGGGCTTGCAGGTACGCTGGTTCTGGAGAAAATACTGGGGGCCGCCGCGGAAAGAAAACTTGGCCTCAAGACCTTATTGGAACTTGCAGACCGGGTCGGTTCCGCGACGCGATCGATGGGCGTTGCCCTGACAAGTTGCACGTTACCGGAAGTGGGGAGGCCGACATTCGATATTGGCGAAGGAGAGATGGAATTGGGTGTTGGTATCCATGGCGAACCTGGGCGAAAGAGGGTGGCCATGAGGAGGGCTGATGAAATCGCCGAAGAGGTCGTGCGGGCGGTCGCAGGCGATATGGTCTTCAAGGGAAATGCGCTCGTTCTTGTCAATGGTTTTGGCGGAACGCCGCTCATCGAGCTCTATTTGATGTACAATGCTTTCACAGCAGCATTGACAAGGCACGGATTCAATCCAGTTCGCAGGCTCGTGGGGAATTTCGTGACGTCGCTCGATATGGCTGGCTGCTCATTGACTGTATCCGCTCTCGATGATGAACTGCTTGGCTTGTGGGACGACCCCGTGCACACTGCGGCATTGCGGTGGAATGCTTGACCACTCCGCCAGCCGGAATTGTTGCCCTTGTTTTCATGTCTTTTCCAATTGAGCCAAGGCTCCATATCACGCTAAATGCACCCCTTGAAAGACAACACGCCACCGACGGTGGCGCGCGGCAAAGTATTTGCCGTTGCGCCCATGATGGATCGGAATGACAACCCCACGAGATCAATAGCTTAAAAACCTCTGTGTGCGCGGCATGTGCAGCAAGAAACTGTCTATTCCGTGAAAACTAGTACTTCCCATCAACTCTGGCCGACGAGGCGCCGCTGCCAGTGAGGCATCGCGTGCCCATGTTGCTTCCGTCAGCAACGCAAGTGTGGTGTTTGCGTCAACGGCGTGACCGCGCGCCCGGATGTTACGAAAATTTCAAACGATCAGGTATTTTGGTTCCACTTGTTCCTTTGGGTTGGTCCCCATTTTGTCAACGCTTCGTGGCCGCGACAAGGAACTATGAAGGGTCCGCAAGGCTCAATGACTTGTTCGCCGCCATTGCAAATCGTAACGCAAACCGCGCGCAGACATTGTAAAAAGAACCTCACGCGAAGTGTTCCCACTGATAGACACCTAGTGCTGGTGATTTCAGCGCTCGCGATCCAATGAGTGTCACTATCTCGCCATTGTTGCAGTGCGTATGGTGCAGTGCAATACAAAGATATCCGCGAGGACGTTATCTGTGAGCATTCAAAAGCAAGTCGCCGCTTGGCTGGGTTTCGACACATCCAAGTGTAGCTGGCCTCCGCCACGCCTCTCTATTGGGCTGCAAGGCGGCGGTTCGTTCGGGGCCTTCGCTTGGGGTGTCCTGGACCGTCTGCTCGACGAAGAGAGACTCGCAATCGATGCTCTGAGCGGTGCCAGTGCCGGGGCGGTCAACGCTGTACTGTTCGCATCAGGATTGCTCGAGGGTGGGCGCAAGGAAGGAAAAGCACGTCTTGAGCGTTTCTGGCGTCGCATGAGTGTCAATGCTGTGCTCGGCCCGCGAGGCGCTTTCACCATGACACCGCTTGGAGCAGCTATGCGCATGCTTTCCCCCTACCAATTCAATCCCTTCAATCTCAATCCACTGCGCGACGCGCTCGTTGAGGAGGTAGATTTTGCGCGGCTTCGTGCCGAAGCGCCGGTCAAACTGCTGATTGCCGCGACCCGTGTGAGCGATGGCCGCCAACGCATTTTCCGAGAAAACGAATTGACCGCAGATATGGTACTTGCGTCCGCGTGCCTGCCGCTCTTGCATCATTCGGTCAACATCGACGGTGAAGACTACTGGGATGGCGGCTACGTCGCTAATCCGCCGCTGTTCCCACTGGTGATCGCCTCCGAGGCCGAGCATATTCTGGCCGTGCTGGTGACCCCCAACGCGGTCGAAGGGACGCCTTTGAACCGGCGGGATATCATCAAGCGTCTCGAGCAAATTCAATTTAACGCCACGGTAAACGCAGAGTTCGCGGCGCTGCAACTTGGCGCGATCTTGCGGATGTCGCCGATATTTGAGCGCTTACGCCTGACCAGCATTTCTGCCGCCGACGAAATCGATGGCCTCGCCCGCGAGAGCGCCGGCGACCTCGCTTGGGACTTTCTCGATCGGTTGCGCCAAAGCGGCCGTGACGCAGCCAGCGTATGGCTCGCAAGGCAGCCAGGTTCCATTTGAACTGCGATAATTTGTGGATGAAGGTAATGTAGTTGACCTGCTGCCCGCCTGCTTGGATTGCGAATGCCTGGAAAAATTCACTATGAAGGGTGGTTAGAATAACAGGACCATGCCAATCTTTGGCTTATCTTGATGGATTGACGTCGGCTCTCCTGCCATCGGTCGTCAGAGAAGACATCTGGGGTATATGACATTCATGACCACGAACGCCCTCAGTATCGCAGTCTGAACGTTAATTGGACCATCGTTTCCGGGATAGGCAGCGCCCAGCTTCACGTGGTCATTGAAACTGTAGCTCAGGCGCGCTTCATACCAGACATAGGGAGCGGTCGATATTTCGTCCTCGTATCCTTCATAGCCGATCTTTCCGATGGCTTCGAACTTCTCCAGAAACGGAACCGTTAGCGTTCCATAGAGCGCGTGGTAGGCGTTGTTGGCCCCGTCCGAATCCAGCTCCCAGTAGAATTCACCCGTGAAACTCGTCCCGCTCGTGTGCGTCATCGTGGCGGCGAAATAGAGTTCCCAGAAATCGGGGGTGGTGCTGTCGTCGTACAGGTAATAGCCGCTGCCAACCGAGGCGTTGAAGGCTTCGCTAAAAGTATAGGTCGCCGTCACATAGGGAAGCCAACGGTCCGCGGATGGGTCATCAATCTTGATGCGACGCGCGAGGTTGAAGTCAACAGCGAAGTTTCCAAATGTGGGCGTTGCGCCAATGGCGAACTTGGTTTCTACTTTGGGTTCCGGAACGCCGTAGTCGATGGTCGCGCCGTAAATTTCACCGTAGAAAATTCCATAGCTGGGCGTAAGCTTCATGCTGAGCGGCGGCTCATGA
>JAIBJH010000158.1 GCA_020029455.1 Hyphomicrobiales bacterium | reverse complement strand
GAATATGTCGGGCGAGCTTGTTGGCATCAATACGGCCATTTATTCGCGCTCAGGCGGCTCCATCGGCATTGGATTTTCAATTCCGTCCAACATGGTGAGGGTTGTTGTACAATCAGCCGAGGGTGGCAGCAGCAAGATCCAGCGACCATGGCTCGGCGCGGAATTGCAGGATGTGACCCCCGACATCGCTGAGAGTCTAGGTTTTGCCCGTCCGGAAGGAACGCTGATTGTGGGTCTTCATCCTGACAGCCCACTTGCAGCCGCAGGATTGCAGCGCGGCGACGTCATCACCGCGATTGATGGAAAGGCCGTCGAAGGCGCGCGGGAGCTGGGCTTCCGCGTCGGTACGGCGCCCATCGGTGAAACGCGCATAATCGAATACCGCAGAGGATCGGAATCCCTTGACACAAGGATAGAACTGATTGCGGCCCCTGAGACGGTTCCCCGCGAGCAGACACCCATCAAGGGCAATACGCCATTGTCTGGCGCGGTGGTGGCGAACCTTTCGCCTGCCGTTGCAGAGGAAATGAGCCTTGCTGCCAACGCGAAAGGACTTGTCGTCGTTGAAGCAGCTAAAGCGCCGGCAGCGCGCTACTTCAAGAAGGGTGACATTCTGCTGAACGTCAATGGCACCGACATGGCGACTGTCGCCGATCTGCGCACCGTGCTTGAAAAGGGCCAGCGCCGCTGGCTGTTCGTGGTCAACCGCGGCGGCCGGACCATCCAGATCCAGCTGCGTGGATGACAAGCCTCTTTGACAGGCCGGGCGTTGTGCCGGAGGGACCACGGCCGCTGGCGGATCGCATCCGCCCGCAACGGCTTGAGGATGTCATAGGCCAGGAGCACTTGATCGGTCCGGAAGGCGCGCTGACGCGCATGCTGGTTTCAGGGCGCATTCCTTCGATCATATTGTGGGGACCGCCGGGCACCGGAAAGACTACCATCGCGCGCCTGCTGGCAGGCGAGACAGGCCTTGTCTTCGAGCAGATGAGCGCCGTCTTTTCCGGCGTCGCCGATCTCAAGAAGGCTTTCGACCAGGCCCGCATGCGGCGCGAGCAGGGCCGCTCCACGCTGCTGTTTGTCGACGAGATCCACCGCTTCAACAAATCCCAGCAGGATAGCTTCCTTCCTTATGTGGAGAACGGCACCATCACGCTGGTTGGGGCAACGACCGAGAATCCGTCCTTTGAATTGAACGGCGCGCTTCTCTCGCGCTGCCAGGTGCTGGTGCTGAACCGCTTGGATGAAGCAGCGCTTGAGGGTCTCTTGAAACGCGCCGAATTGCATGAACGGCGAGCGCTTTCGCTGACCACGGAGGCCCGTACCGCACTGATCGCCATGGCCGATGGCGACGGGCGTTATCTCTTGAATCTCGCAGAGGAAGTATTCGCCACAGCATCGCAGGATGGTGCGCTGCTGGATGAGGCAGCCCTATCCAAAGCTGTATCGAAGCGGTTGCCCCTCTATGACAAGTCCGCCGACGGCCACTACAATCTGATCTCCGCTCTGCACAAATCGGTGCGCGGTTCTGACCCCGATGCCGCGCTCTATTACCTGGCGCGGATGCTGGTGGCGGGCGAGGATCCGCTGTTCATCGCGCGAAGGCTGGTGCGCATGGCTATCGAAGACGTGGGAATGGCAGACCCGGAGGCCGTGCAGCAGGCTCTCGCAGCGAAGGATACGTTTGACTTTCTGGGCTCACCGGAAGGCGAACTGGCCCTCGCACAAGCCACCATATACATTGCGACCGCACCCAAATCGAATGCGTCTTACACCGCGTTCAAGGAAGCCATGGC
The DNA here is from genome assembly GCA_020029455.1 of Hyphomicrobiales bacterium. Classification (GTDB taxonomy): domain Bacteria; phylum Pseudomonadota; class Alphaproteobacteria; order Rhizobiales; family Aestuariivirgaceae; genus Aestuariivirga. Next base: position 4,586 of record JAIBJH010000158.1, on the reverse strand, counting down.
GAAAGCCAAAGCCACAGGGTCGCTGATGCCGCCGAAAATTATTCTGAATGCGCCAACCCGCATGATGAAGGAGCAGGAATACGGCGCAGGCTATGCTTACGACCATGACGCGCCCGATGCCTTCTCTGGCCAGAACTATTTTCCACCAGAAATGGGAAGGCAAACTTTTTACAAACCAGCCGAGCGCGGCTTTGAGCGCGAGATCAGTAAGCGCCTGGACTATTGGAACAAGTTGCGCGCCGAACGCAAATAATAAGGCCGCCAGAAGGCGGCCTCACTTGAAAATTGAAAAGTGATTAGACTTTGCGAGCCGTGTCAACGCTGAACGGGCCGGCGCCAGATGTTGCGAGCCACAGGAACACAAAGCAGAACATGATGGCCGACTCGCCGCCATTCAAGATTGGATGGAAGCTCTGCGGTGCATGGGCCATAAAATAGGCAACCGCCATCATGCCGGAGAGTATGAAGGCCGTGGTCCGCGTCAAAAATCCGGTGATGATAAAGATACCGCCTACGATTTCCAGTGCGCCTGCGATGCCCATGAGCGAGAAGAGCGGCACTCCATCCTTGAAATACTCGGTCAAAGGAAACTGGAAAAACTTGGCTGTTCCATGCGCCAGGAAAAGGAGGCCTATCATAATTCGCAGCGCTGCGTGTGTGTAGCCCTGCCAGCTTGCGGGTAAAATTCCATTTTGCATTTTGTGTTCATTCCATGTTGCGCCCGTTGGGCGGTGGCTCTTTACGCTCCACCTTCTAGCGCAATGGAATATATGTGACAATATCGGTTACATTAATGTAACCTTCGGCCTGCGGGCAGCAGAGAAATGAATGCGTCTGTACTCAATCTGCGTATGCCCTGCGGCCACCGCCGACGCTGAAGGGACCAGCACCTGCGGTGGCAAGCCACAAGAAGATGAAACAGTAGAGTATGGCGGATTCGCCAAAGTTGAGCAGGGGGAAGAAACCCATCGGCGCATGGGCCATAAAATAGGCAACAGCCATGTAGCCGGAAAGTATGAAGGCCACTGAACGGGTGAAAAGCCCGATGACGATGAGGATGCCGCCAATGAGTTCAACAAGTCCGGTGCCGAGAACCATTCCAGAGGGCATAGCCGTGGCCTTCAGCATTTCATCAATGTTTGGAAAACTCAAAATCTTGGCTGTGCCATGCTCAAGAAACAACAGGCCGGTCATGATGCGAAGTGCGGCGTGTGTAAAGCCCCGCCAAGAGGCGGGAAGAATTCCATCTAGCATTGTCTATCCATTCCATGTCGCCCGACAGGGCAGGTTATGATCCACGCCATATGGTGCTTTACCAAATTAGTACAGTCATCTTTATGTTACAAGGTATGTTACAGATATGTGATGCGCTATCATCGCAGACTTGTGCAGAATTTCTTTAGCTGAGCACCCTCAAAAGTAGAATCGGCGAACACAGCCTGCAGGCGACGCAGCATTTACAATAAGTTACCGCCTGAATCTGCGCTGCGGTGCACATTCAATGTAAAGCCGCTATATTGAGGCATGGCCAAAACTCCAACGCGCACGACAGACAATCCGGAAATCGGCGTTCTCACCCGAACCCGGGCCAAGACCAAGAAACCATCACTCTACAAAGTGCTGATGCTCAATGACGACTACACGCCCATGGAATTTGTGGTGCATGTGCTTGAACTGGTCTTCGCCAAAAGCCACGAAGATGCTTACACCATCATGATGCACGTTCACCAGAAGGGCGTGGGCATCTGCGGCGTTTACACCTACGAGGTGGCAGAAACCAAGGTGACGCAGGTCATGGATCTGGCCCAGAAGAACGGCCATCCGCTCAAATGCACCATGGAAAAAGAATAACTCTTATTCTTGCTCGCAAATTGGCCAAATCATCTTATATTGGTGGCCGATGAGTTGTTGATCTAGGAGTTGCGCGTGCCGACATTTTCCAGAAGTCTTGAGAAGGCGCTACATCGGGCACTGTCGCACGCGGTCGAACGCCGGCAGGAATATGCCACACTCGAGCACCTTCTGCTGTCGCTGACGGAAGACAAGGATGCCATTGCGGTCCTTAAAGCTTGCTCCGTAGACATCGATGAATTGCGTGACGACCTGACGGACTTTATCGACAACGAACTTGCCCATCCGGTATCCGACGGTTCCAGGGAAGCAAAGCCCACCGCCGGATTCCAACGCGTGATCCAGCGCGCCGTGATTCACGTTCAATCCTCGGGACGGGAGGAAGTGACGGGCGCCAATGTACTGGTTGCGATTTTTGCCGAACGCGAGAGCCACGCAGCCTTTTTCCTGCAGGAACAGGACATGACGCGCTATGACGCGGTCAATTATATTTCCCACGGCATCGCAAAGCGTCCTGGTCTTTCTGAATCCCGCGCCATCCGCGGAGCTGATGAAGAAGGCCACGAAGAGGAAAGCGGCGGCCAGCAGCAAGGCAGCGGCGGCACCAAAAAGAAGCAACAGGAACAGAGCGCGGTTGAGACCTACTGCGTCGACCTCAACAAGAAAGCCGAGAACGGCAAGATCGACCCGCTGATCGGCCGTGAGGCGGAAGTCAACCGCACCATCCAGATTCTCTGCCGCCGCCAGAAGAACAATCCGCTCTTCGTCGGCGATCCTGGCGTGGGCAAGACAGCCATTGCCGAGGGGCTGGCCCGCAAGATCACAAAGAACGAAGTGCCCGAGGTTTTGAAAGGTTGCACGGTCTATCAGCTCGACATGGGCGCTCTCCTTGCAGGCACGCGCTATCGCGGTGATTTTGAAGAACGCCTGAAGGCAGTGATCAAGGAGATCGAAGCAAAGCCCGGCGCCATCATGTTCATCGATGAAATTCATACCATCATCGGGGCGGGCGCCACTTCCGGCGGCGCCATGGATGCGTCGAACTTGCTGAAGCCCGCGCTCGCCTCCGGCACACTGCGCTGCATCGGCTCGACCACCTACAAGGAATACCGTCAGCACTTCGAGAAGGACCGGGCGCTGGTGCGCCGCTTCCAGAAGATTGACATCAACGAGCCGTCTATTCCTGATGCCATCGCCATCATGAAGGGCCTCAAGCCCTATTACGAAGACTATCACAAGGTGAAATACACCGACGATGCCATCGAGCAGGCGGTGCAGCTCTCAGCGCGTTACATGTCGGACCGCAAGCTGCCCGACAAGGCCATCGATGTAATCGACGAGACGGGTGCATCGCTGATGCTGTTGCCCGAGGACAAGCGCCTCAAAGTGATTGGCGTCGAGCAGATCGAAGCCACTGTCGCCACCATGGCGCGCATTCCGGCCAAAACCGTGACACGCGATGACGCAACCGTGCTGAAGAATCTGGATGCGGAATTGAAGCGCATGGTCTTCGGCCAGGACAAGGCGATCGAGCAAGTCGCCTCCGCCATCAAGCTGTCGCGCGCCGGTTTGCGCGAGCCGGAAAAGCCCATCGGCTGTTATCTCTTTGCCGGGCCCACCGGCGTCGGCAAAACCGAAGTGGCCAAGCGCCTCGCCGAAGTGCTGGGCGTCAAGTTCCTGCGTTTCGACATGTCGGAGTATATGGAACGCCATTCCGTCTCGCGCCTCATTGGCGCCCCTCCCGGCTATGTGGGCTTTGACCAGGGCGGCCTCTTGACCGATGGTGTCGACCAGAGCCCCTATTGTGTGCTGCTGCTCGATGAAATCGAAAAGGCCCATCCGGACCTGTTCAACATCCTTCTGCAGGTGATGGATCACGGCAAGCTGACGGACCACAACGGCAAGACTGTCGAGTTCCGCAATGTCATTCTGATCATGACGACCAATGCCGGCGCAGCTGATCTCGCCCGGCCCGCCATAGGCTTCGGTTCAACTGTCAAGTTGGCCGAAGACAATGAGGCGCTGACTCGCATGTTCTCGCCGGAATTCCGCAACAGGCTGGATGCCACGGTGACCTTCGCCCATCTGCCGCCCGAGGTGGTGCGCAAGGTGGTCGAGAAGTTTGTGTTGCAGCTTGAAGCGCAACTTTCCGAACGCCAGATCAACATCGAAATCTCTCAAGAAGCCGCCGACTGGCTGGCAAAGAAGGGCTACGACCAGCAGATGGGCGCAAGGCCGCTCGCGCGCGTCATCCAGGACGAGGTCAAGAAACCGTTGGCCGAGGAAGTGCTGTTCGGCAAGCTCACCAAGGGCGGCACCGTGCGCATTCTCCTCAAGGATGGCGCGCTGGACTTCGAATACCTCAGCCGCGCCGAGGAACGCTCACGCCTTCCCAAACCGCCGGAACGCAAGGCCCTGCCGCGCGCCAAGGCTGCCGATGGCGACAAGAAACCCGCTGCGAAAAAGACGCGGAAGGACAGGGTGAAGTAGTCACCCAAAACTCGTCATTCCCGCGAAAGCGGGAATCCGCTATGCCGACCAAAGCGGGATGCCTGCCTGCGCAGGCATTGCGGTTAACGTATTGAATTGCCGTCAAGTCACAGATGGCTGCGGATCGTTTCCGCGCCCTTCGCCAACAGCGCATGATCCTCCATCTTGCCCGAATGCGGCTTGAGTGGAACGCCTTCCTTCATCGGCATGACGTGGAAGTGCAGGTGGAACACCGTCTGGCCGCC
>JAIBJH010000021.1 GCA_020029455.1 Hyphomicrobiales bacterium | reverse complement strand
CTGGCGGCGTAAATGGCGAGAAGATCGTTCTTGAGATCGGCGATGATGCCTGTGTGCCGGAACAAGCTTCCCGCGTGGCTGAACAGCTCGCCTCCAAGGGCGTGAGCTTCGTGGCCGGCCACCTTTGCTCCGGTTCGTCAATCCCGGCCTCCAAGGTTTATGCCGAGGAAGGCGTGCTGATGATCTCGCCCGCTTCGACCAATCCGAAGTTCACCGATGAAGGCAGCTGGACTACGCACCGCGTCTGCGGCCGTGACGACGCCCAGGGCATCGTTGCCGGCAACTTCCTGGCCAAGCATTATGCCGGCAAAAAGGTCGCCGTTATCGACGACAAGTCGGCCTATGGCAAAGGTCTGGCTGACGAAACCCGCAAGTCCATGAATGCCGCCGGCCTCAAGGAAGTGCTGAACGAATCCTATAACCCCGGTGAAAAGGACTATTCGGCTCTCGTCTCGAAGCTGAAAGATGCGGGCGTGGACGCTGTCTATGTCGGTGGCTACCACACGGAGGGCGCGCTCATCCTGAAGCAGATGCGCGAACAGGGCTCGCAGGCCCAGATGCTCTCCGGCGATGCCATGAACAACGCTGAGTTCTGGACCATTGCTGGTGAAGCTGCAACGGGCATGATCTTCACCTTCGCTCCTGAGCCCCGCAACTTCCCGACCGCGAAGGCCGTCGTGGAGAAGTTCAAGGCTGAAGGCTACGATCCTGAAGGCTATACGCTCTACACCTATGCTGCCATCGAGATGTGGGCGGCTGCGGCCAAGGCCACCGGCGGCTTCGACAACAAGAAGATCGCCGAATGGCTGCGCGCCAGCAACCCGGTTGACACCGTGCTCGGTACCCTGGCTCTCGATGCCAAGGGCGACGTGAAGGACGCCAAGTACGTTTGGTACAAGTTCGCCAACGGCACCTATGCTGAGGATCCGACGATCCAATAAGCGTAAGTTCACACTTGCTTGAATGGGACCCGCGCAATACCTTGCGCGGGTCTTTTCATTGGAGGCTTCATTGAAGTGGGTCGCGTGGCTTTTCGCTGCGATCTTCATAAGCGCCGCACCCGCCGCCGCTGAAATCTCGATCGGCGTTGCCGGACCGCTGGCGGGCCAATACGCTGCGCTTGGCAATCAGTTGCGGGCCGGCGTTGAAGCGGCTGTCGCTGCCGCCAATGCCGCTGGCGGCATCAATGGCGAGAACCTCATCGTTACAGCCATAGACGATGGCTGCGACACCAGGAAGGCCGTTGACGTTGCGCGCCAGCTAGTCACCCAGGATGTGCGCCTTGTCGTTGGGCATTATTGTTCTGGCGCAGCATCAGCCGCCGCACTGATCTACAAGGACGCCGGTGTGTTGATGATTTCGCCGTCGGCGTCCCAGCCTGGGCTCACTGAAAAGGGAAATTGGAACGTCTTTCGCACCACCGGACGCGACGATGCGCCCTACATCCTGGCGGCTCAAAAAATTCAATCAACGCCAAGTTTACCCAAGAGCGCAATTGTGTACAGCAACGCCCCTCAAAGTCAGGCGCTCGTGCAGCAGGCCGCAGCAACGATCTCCAACGCCATGCAGATCACGGTGAAGCTCGGTTCATTCAACAGCACCACAACCTCCCAACAACTCATGGATAACGCCATAGAGCGCGTGATTGTCGCACTCCCCTCTGCCGAAGCAGCAGCGCTTGTATCATCACTAATCTATTCGGGTTTTCAGGGTGTGGCCTTTGGCGGTGAGCAATTCCTGACTGACGATTTTGCTTCGGATGCCAGGGAGGTGCAGTTTGAAATGCAGGCAGCCTTCGCGCAGGACCCAATGATAAATCCATCCGCCAGCCGTGCTGCCGCTTCATTCGTGTTATCCGGCGTCACGCCCGAGGGGGCCACCCTGCCCGCCTATGCCGCGGTCGAGGTCTTCGTGGCAGCAGCGAAGGCCCGCTCAGTCAACAATGGCGCTGCCATTGCGGAATGGCTTAGGGCCGGTAATGGCGTCGATACAGTGTTAGGCAGGATTTCCTTTGATGCCAAAGGCGACCTCGCCCGTCAGCCTTTCGCATGGTATCGTTGGCTTCCTTCGGCCAAGCGTTTTGTGCCAGAATGATTGAAGCAGCGGAAACTGTTGATGCGCGCCTATTTTGTCCAGATCAAATGTGAACTTGGAAAGTCCTATGACGTCGCCTCGGCAATAGCCGATGCCGAATTCGCCTCAGAGATTTATTCAACTGCCGGCGGCTATGACCTTCTCGTGAAGCTTTATCTGGAAGAGCAGGAGGATGTCGGTCGCTTCATCGCCGATCGCCTGCAGACCATCCCGGGAATCCGCGATACCTATACGCTCGTCACATTCAAGGCATTCTGATGCTGCGCGCACTCTTCTTGCTTCTAGTGTCCGCAACTGCCACCCATGCGGCCGATGGCGCGCAATCCCGTGCCATCGGCTTTTCGCCGGACGGCAAGTACTTTGCCTTCGAGCAATACGGCACCCAAGACGGCTCGGGCTTTGCCTATTCTGACATTTTCATCATCGACATCGCGGCGAATGAATGGGTCAAGGGCTCGCCCGTGCACGTGCTTGACGACAGTGAGGAAAGCAATATCGACGCGGCACGCGCCAAGGCCATGGCTGGGGCAAAGCCCGCGATCGATGCGCTCAAGGTGACAGGAAGCTTCGACACCCTGCTCCACCGGCCTTTCACGGACTTCACCCATGACCGCCGCAAGGTGCGCTTTGCCCGCTGGTACTCCTCAACCGCAGACACTGGTGCCTATGACTATCTCGGCTCTTTTGAGCTTGAGGTGAAGGACGTGACGCTTCCGGCTCCCCCCGACTGCCTCGAAACGGACATTGCCACGCCAGCCGGCATGGAGGTGACGGTGAAGAATCTCAAGACCGGAATCACCAAGTCCATGGCCAAGGACAGCGCCATTCCGAAGTCCCGCAACTGCCCACACGGCTATGACATCGAGGCCGTCTTTGCGCCCTCAGCCTTCAACGTGCCAAATGACCCGGTAGTGGCGCTGATCGGCACTTACAGCCGGGGATTCGAGGGGGCGAACCGCAGGTTCATCGCCGTACCCATTGAACTGATTGAATAATTTCTTAGCTGGCCGCGGCGCGCTCGCTTTGATAAGCCCACGCCATGATCCCCCGCTACACCCGAGACGAGATGGCCCGCATCTGGGCCCCGGAAACTCGTTACCGGATCTGGTTTGAAATCGAAGCCCATGCCGCCGACCGCATGGCGGAACTGGGCATCATCCCGAAGGATGCGGCTAAGGCCATCTGGGCCAAGGGCAAGGATGCCACATTCAGTGCCGCCCGCATTGACGAGATCGAAGCCGTCACCAAGCATGACGTGATCGCCTTCCTCACGCATCTTGCGGAAATCGTCGGCCCAGAAGCGCGTTTTGTGCACCAGGGCATGACCTCGTCGGACGTGCTCGACACCTGCCTCAACGTGCAACTCACCCGCGCCGCCGATCTGTTGATCGCCGATGTGGACGCACTTCTCGCCGCGCTCAAGCTCCGCGCCATCGAACACAAGATGACGCCCTGCATTGGCCGCAGCCACGGCATTCATGCAGAACCAATAACCTTTGGCCTGAAGCTCGCAGGTTTCCATGCCGAGTTCCAGCGCGCCAAGGAGCGTTTGGTATTCGCACGCAAGGAAATTGCCACCTGCGCCATCTCCGGCGCTGTCGGCACTTTTGCCAATATCGATCCTTCCGTTGAAGCTCACGTCGCCAAAAAAATGGGCCTCGCTGTGGAGCCTGTCTCGACCCAGGTGATCCCGCGCGACCGCCACGCCATGTTCTTTGCCGTGCTCGCCGTAGTCGCAAGCTCCGTCGAGCGGCTGGCAACAGAAATTCGCCACCTACAGCGCACCGAGGTTCTAGAGGCCGAGGAATTTTTCGCGCCGGGCCAGAAGGGCTCTTCGGCCATGCCTCACAAGCGCAACCCAGTCCTGACCGAAAACCTGACCGGCCTCGCACGGCTGGTCCGCTCCGCCGTTGTTCCTGCCCTCGAAAATGTTGCTCTGTGGCATGAGCGCGACATTTCCCATTCCTCGGTCGAGCGCGGCATCGGTCCCGACGCAACGGTGCATCTTGATTTCGCCCTTCGCCGCCTTGCAAATGTCGTCGAAAAACTCGTTGTCTATCCCGACAACATGCGTAAAAACCTGGAAAAGCTGGGCGGCCTCGTCCACTCCCAGCGTGTGCTGCTGGCCCTGACACAGAGGGGCTTGAGCCGGGAAGACGCTTATGCCGCCGTGCAGCGTAACGCGATGCCCGTTTGGCGCGGCGAAGGCCAGTTTTTGGATCTGCTCAAGAAAGACACCGAAGTATCGGCACTGATGACGGCGAATGAACTTGAGAGTCTCTTCGACCTCACCTATCACACCAAGCACGTGGACACGGTCTTTGCCCGCGTCTTCGGCCAAGCCTGAGTTTGTATGTTGTCCCTGTCCGAAATTCCCGTCATCACAGACACCAAAGCACTTGCCGCCTTCTGCGAAAGCCTGGCTAACGACGCCTTCATAACCGTCGATACCGAATTCCTGCGCGAGACCACCTACTACCCGAAGCTTTGCCTCATTCAGATCGCAGGTGAGAAGGCCGCTGCGCTGATTGATCCCCTTGTCAAGGGCATAGATTTGAAACCGTTCTATGAGCTGATGACCGACGAGAATGTGCTCAAGGTTTTTCATGCAGCCCGGCAGGACATCGAGATTTTCGTTAATGAGGCGGACCTTGTGCCCTCGCCGGTGTTCGACACCCAGATCGCTGCGATGGTCTGCGGCTTCGGCGACCAGGTGGGTTATGAGGCCATTGTCCGCAAGCTCGCCAAGGCGCAGATCGACAAATCCGCCCAATTCACCGATTGGTCACGCCGCCCGTTGTCACAGCGTCAGATGGCCTACGCTCTCTCGGACGTCACCCATCTTCGCACCGTCTATGAAAAGCTGCTTGCCGAGATTGACAAGGAAGGGCGCGCCGATTGGCTGGCGGGTGACCTTGAGGAACTCGCGGACCCCAATACCTATCGCGTAGATCCCGAGCAAAGCTGGCGCCGCATCAAAGCGCGCATCCAGAGCAAGAAGCAGCAGGCAACCCTGATGGCGGTCGCCGCCTGGCGTGAGCGCGAAGCCCAGGCCAAAAATGTGCCACGCGGCCGCATTCTCAAGGATGAAGCTGTCGCAGAGGTCGCTGTGCAAGTGCCTCAATCAAAGGAAGCACTCCATCAGCTTCGTCTATTACCCCGTGGTTCCGCCGACAGCGTCATAGGCAAAGGCATCCTTGCAGCTGTGGCGGAAGGACTTGCCCGCGATCCCGCCTCAATCCCCGCCGCAAAGGGGCGCGGCGAGGAAATGACGTCGTCTCAGGAGGCTGCCGCAGAAGTCTTGAAGCTGGCGCTCAAGATCGTCTCCGAGCGCGAGAACGTGGCGCCAAAGCTCATCGCCAACAGCAGCGACATTGATGCCATCGCAGTGTCCGACGAGGCAGATGTTCCCGCAATGCACGGCTGGCGGCGCGCCATCTTCGGCGAACTTGCCCTGCAATTGAAGCACGGCAAGGCACTGATCGGCATGGAGAGCGGCCGCGCCCGCATCGTGAAGCGCTGAGTTATTTCTCTTTCCCGACAACCACACGGGGGCTGCGGCCTAGTTCGAAGGCAAGGCTCGCCAGCCGCTTTTCCACCCGCTCACCCATCAGATCCTTGAGTTTGTTCGACAGGCGCAACGTCAATGTCTTGCTGCCCTCAAGCTCAATGCCGATCTTCGGCAGAAGCCCCGGCATGGCAGCAGAAAGAATGTAGGCAAGCCGGAAGAAGGAGCTCAGCAGATGCGCCCGCTCCATCTCCTCGTCGCTCAAGAGCCGCGTGAGATCATCCTTCATTGCCTCGCCTTCGTAGCGATAGAAAATGGTGAGCGCCAGAAACACGCGCGCCGGATGGTCGATGCCGACAAAGGCGGCCTGCGAGATCATGCCCATGGAGCGGTCAGCGCGATAATCCGGGTGCGCCCGCCAACCAATGTCCGCGAGAAGGCACGCGGCATAGCGAAGCCGCTGCTGCTCAGGAGTTTCAGGAATGCCCTTGCCACCAAACACCGTGTCGAGCCAGTCACAAAGCTCCAACTCATGCAGGGGCGAGCGCGCATAGCGTCTGGCAAAATCCCAACAGGAGGAAAGCAGGGCATCAAGCTTGGCCTTCTTCTCCGGCAAGTTTGAATAAAGGAATCCTTCGCGCACGCCGTAGACCGATGTGACCACTTCACTGGGCCGCCCGTGTTCGATGAGCCGCTCCAGCACCAACGAGCCGTAGGGCATGGTGGCGGAGCGTGACTTCGAGACATCCTTGATGCCTTTCAGCGCGCCGGGCGAAAGCCCGGATACAAAACCCGAGATGGAGCGCGCCTGCTGTCGCGTCATTGTGTATTGGTGCAGCACATGCAGCGGATAGCCGATGTGAGCGAGATGCATGCGTGCGAGGTTTCGCCAAGTGCCGCCTACTGCATAGAAGCTGCGGTTCTTGAGCCTCGACAGGACCTTGGCGTTTTCCAGATACTCGTCAACAATCTTGCGGGCCTTGCCGATATTGTCATTTGAAACGTCGATCAACCGCAAAGGCCCCAGTGGCAGCGTTACACCTTCATGAAGCTTGCCATCGCTCACGTCGATAAGCTCCAGGGAACCGCCACCCAAATCGCCGACCAACCCATCGGCATTTGGAATGCCGGCAATGACGCCGAGCGCCGCGTAGCGTGCTTCCTCCTTGCCTGAAAGCACCCTGATCCTGGCGTCGAGTGCCTTTTCCGCCTCGGCAATGAACCCTTCGCCATTGCTCGCCTCGCGCGCGGCGGCGGTCGCCACGGCATAGACCTCATCGCATTTCATCTGCTTGCAAAGTGTCCTGAAACGCCGGAGCGCCGCCAGCGCCCGCACCACGGCCACTTCTTCAAGTTTTCCGGTGATGGCGATACCTTTGCCAAGGCCGCAGAGAATCTTCTCATTGAAGACAGGCGTGGGCGAACGGCGCAGGCCGTCATAAACAACGAGGCGCACCGAGTTGGAGCCAATATCCACCACAGCCACAGGATTGTATTTTGGAGGTTCAGTACGGAACCCGCTGTGCCAGCTCACTTTACCTTCTGTGCCTTCCTGCGTGGTTCCTTGATTTTCGGGGGCACATTACCCGCAATGGAGCTGCCACGTCCAGAAAGTGAAGGATTGTGCATGAAATAGTCATGCGCATTGAAGGGTTCATCGCTCGGCCCCAGTATCACCCGCTGCCAGGAGCCATCGGAGCGCAATTCCCAGCTCTGCTGGTTGTCCCGGAAATTCGCCACCATGATCTGGTCCAGCACCTGGTCATGGACCGTCGGATTGTCGATGGGGATGAGGGTCTCCACCCGCCTTTGCAGGTTGCGAGGCATCCAGTCTGCCGAACCGATATAGACTTTCGCCGCCGGGTGCGGCAGCGACGCGCCATTGCCGAAGCTGACAATACGCGAGTGTTCCAGGAACCTGCCAATGATGCTTTTGACGCGGATGTTGTCGGAAAGCCCCGGCACCCCTGGCCTGAGACACGAAATTCCCCTGACGATAAGATCGATACTCACCCCGGCTTGCGACGCCCGGTAAAGTGCATCGATGACATCCGGATCGACCAGAGAATTCATCTTGGCCCAGATGCTACCGGGGCGTCCTTCCTCCACATGGGCAATCTCTTCCTCGATATGTTCAAGCAGCCGGGTCTTCAAGTTGATGGGCGAAAGTGAAATGCGCTCAAGTTCCTCAGGCTTTGCATAGCTCGAAATGAAATTGAAAAGCCGCGCCGCATCCCGCGCCAGTGCCGGATCGCAAGTAAAGAAGGAAAGGTCAGTATAGATCTTCGCGGTGATCGGATGATAGTTGCCCGTACCGAAATGCACATAGGTGCGCATGCGGGAGGATTCACGCCGCACTACCATGGAAACCTTGGCATGGGTCTTGAGCTCGATGAAACCGAAGACCACCTGCACACCCGCCCGCTCAAGGTCGCGCGCCCATTGGATGTTGGCTTCTTCATCGAACCGGGCCTTGAGCTCCACCAGCGCCATAACGGATTTGCCGGCTTCCGCCGCCTTGGCCAGCGCGGCAATGACAGGCGAATCCCGCGATGTGCGGTAGAGCGTCTGCTTGATGGCAACCACATCCGGGTCCATGGCGGCCTGCCGGATGAACTGCACCACCACATCGAAGGATTCATAAGGGTGGTGAACCACAAAGTCCTTCTGGCGCACCGCCGCGAATATGTCTCCACCATGATCGCGCACCCGCTCCGGAAAGCGCGCCACGAACGGCTTGAATTTGAGGTCGGGCCGCTCGTCGAGGATGAGCCGCGAGGTATCGGCATAACCCACAAGGCCCTTGCTGGTCACGACAATGTCGGGAGTGACTTCAAGTTCGGCCGCGATGAAATTGACCAGCGACTGCGGCATGCCGGCATCAACTTCCATACGGATGACATTGCCGCGCCGCCGCCGTTTCAGCGCCGTTTCGAACACGCGCACCAGATCTTCGGCTTCTTCCTCAATTTCGATGTCACTGTCGCGGATGATGCGGAATAATCCATCGCCCTCCACGTCATAGCCGGGAAAGAGCCGTGGCAAGTAGTGCGCCAGCATTACTTCCAGCGGCATGAAGCGCACATCCTTGCCCGGTAGCCGGATAAAGCGCTCAAGCTGCGCCGGGATGGGCAGGAGGGCGCGCATCAGTTCGCTGCTCTCACGGTTCCGCAGTTCGGCAGCCAGCACAAAGCCGCGGTTCAGGACAAAGGGAAACGGATGCGCAGGGTCGATGGCGATGGGCGTAACGACTGGGAGAATTTGTTCAAGGAAGCGATGGTCAAGAAACGTGACATCGGCCCTGCCGAGCTCGCTTGCCTCGATGATCGAAATGCCGTTCTGGCGCAATTCATCCCGGAGCTGCAGCCAGCGCCGGTCCTGCTCCGCCACAAGCATCTCTGCCTGCTCATGAATCAATGCAAGTTGTTCGGCGGGCGTGCGCCCGTCCTGGCTGATCTCCACCACCTGTTCGCGCACCAGCCCCACGAGGCCTGCAACGCGCACCATGAAGAATTCATCGAGGTTGCTGCCAGAAATGGAAAGAAAGCGCAGCCGCTCCAGCAGCGGGTGATTCGGGTTTCGCGCCTCCTCCAGAACCCTGAGGTTAAATCCAAGCCAGCTCAGTTCGCGGTTAAAGAAGCGCGAAGGCTGGTCAAGCGTGATCGTTGGCGCAGAAGAACCGTCCATGGCTTACTATGTTAGGCGAATATGACAGTTTTGCAAAAACGCGCCCATTGCAGCGTTAACCCAGTTCCGGCTGTAAGAGCCGTGCCAGCACCTTACCTGCAAAGGATCGCGTCACTTCTGTCTTCTGTTCCAATGCGGCGTCGTCGATGGCGGCCACAACCCGCCGGGCCATGTCCAGGGAACGCGGCATCCGGGTTAAGAGATAGGTCACAAGCGCTTCGTCCACCGCAATCTGCCGGTCCGCGAAATGTTTCACCAAGACTCCCCGCAATAGCGAATCATCCGGTGACGCGATTACCGCAACAGGCAAGGCTCCCAGCCGTGACACAAGGTCGGGCAGTTTCAGTGCCAGCGCTGCTATGGGCTGTGCGGTCGTGAACAACACCGATGCCCCTACTTTCTTGGCCAGGTTCAGCATGTGAAACAACGCAGCTTCATCCAAGGGAAGCCCCGACAAGTTCTCAATCACAAGAGCCTTGCTCGATAGTGCCGCGGGCACTCCCTCTTTCCGCAAGTCGGACGCCTCGATGAGCTGAGCGCCCGCCTTCTGCTGCCAGACGGTTGCAAGATGACTCTTGCCGCTTCCATGAGGCCCCAAAAGAATGGCGCCATAGGAAGGCCAGCGGGGCCATTGGTCTATGAGGGCAACTGCCGCCGCATTGGATGGCGCGACAAGGAAATCATCCCGGCCCAGCGCTGGCCGCAACGGCAGATCGAGAACAAGCTGCTTACCCAAATGCCTATACCTTGCGCCCGGCTCGTCGTCCCGCAGCCGGTAAGGACTTCGGAATGTCTTCGGCTGTCGGCACCCCGCGGTAAAGCTTCGAATTGAGATAGTGCCCCAGCGAATAGCGCACCAATACACCAGTCGCCGCCGCCATCGGCACGGCCAGGAGCAGTCCCGCAAAGCCGAACAAATATCCGAAGGCAAACAACGCGAACATCAACCACACCGGATGAAGCCCGATGGACCCACCCACCAGCTTAGGCGACAGGAAATTGCCTTCGATGAACTGGCCCACTGCAAAGATGCCGATCACCACCAAGATCATCGTGTAATCCGGCCAGAACTGCACAAGGCCAACGCCAATTGCCAGAACGCCTCCGATGATCGCCCCCACATAGGGAATGAAGCTCAACAGCCCCGCGCCAATTCCAATGGCGAGGCCGAACCTCAGGCCGGCCAGAGACAGGCCGATACCGTAAAAAACGCCGAGCAGCAGACACACTGTGCCCTGCCCGCGAATGAACCCTGCCATCGCCGTGTCAATGCCGCGCGCAATGCTACGGATTTCCTCCAGATGATCGCGCGGCAACCAGCTGTCTACTTTCGCCACGAGATGATCCCAGTCGAGCAGAAGATAGAAAGCGACAATGGGCGTCACCACCAGGAGCGACAGAATATTGACCAGCGCCAGCCCGCCCGTCAGCAGCGACTGCAGAACGGTCACCAGCCAGCCCGTAATCTTGGATGCAACATCGCCGATCGAACCCGCCGCACCACTGCCCGAGCGCGCCAGCAAGTCCTTGATCGCTTGGGGGGTGACCTCTTCGAGCCGCGCCATGAGGCTCTTGATGAGAACCGGCAGGTCAACCGCCAGTTTGAGTGCCTGGTCCGCCAGAATTGGCGCAAGCAACAGCACCGCAAGCACTACCGCGGCCACGGCAACAACCAAAATCACCAGAGTGGCCGCAAGCCGGGGCAACCCCATTTTTTCCAGCCTGTCGGCTACGGGATCGAGAAAGTAGGCCAAAACAAATCCGGCGATGAACGGCAGCAGGATGTCCTGAAACAACCACAGAAGCGCCGCCAGCACCAGAAGAGCGCCGAGCCAGAATCCCGCCTGCTTTTGCAGTGTCATTGGGCCTTCTCTCCTCGGCCGCCGCTCATATGGCGCGTCCAGTTGCGCAGATATATGGCGCCGGATGCCGTGGTCAGCGCCGCAGTGGCAACAATACCGGCGGCGAGCAGCAACTCAAGGTCAAGGCCAAAGCCGAGAGCGGCCAGTGTCGCGCCGGCGAGAAGGATCTGCCCTGTTGTGTTCACCTTCGAAATCCAGAGGGGTTTCATGGGAACCGGACGCTCCATGAACCAGGATATGACGACAGCACCAACGATCAACACATCGCGGGTGGCAACAAGGATCACCAGCCATGCTGGCAGGTGCCCCTGGATGCCCAACGCCACGAATATCGACACCAGCAGCGCCTTGTCTGCGATGGGATCGAGGATTTCGCCAAGCTCGGTCTGCAACCGGAATCTCCGGGCAAGAAAACCATCAACCGCATCCGAAAGTCCCGCTAGGATGAATGCACCAAAAGCGAAGACATAGGCCCCGCTCAGGATGAGCCAGATTGTCAGCGGCACGAGAAGGATCCGGCAGATGGTGATGAGATTAGGTGCGTTGACCGGCATGGCGAACACCATCACAACTGCGTCACGACCCACACGCCGCCGACCCGCGCCAGCTGCAGGCCGGTCGCCTGAAAGGAACTCTGCATATCCTCAAGTGTGCCCGCATAGGAAAGGTTCACCACCGCCCCGTCGCCGCCCAATGTCGAGACATCGAGCCCGAGAATGCCGGGCGTGGACAGGATGCGCGAGCGCAGGCCGTTCCATTCGGAAGGTCCGGCAAACGGCACGGAGACGCTGAGAACATTGCCCTGTTCGCCTGCCCCATCGCCGCCGCCCTCGGTCGCAACCTGGTATCCGCCGGAGCGCCACTTCTCCAGCATCACGGCATGGAATCGTTGCGCTGCAAGGGCAGCTGAGTCGTCTATTGTTCCCGTCTCCGCGATATAGACCTTATCAAAGTTGAGCCTGCCCAGGGGTGACTCTCCGAAAAGCCTGCCGCGCACCCCGCCCGCTGCCGCTTCGCCATAGGCCACAACCACCACTGACGCATCGTAACGCCTGCGGATGGCTTCTAGTTTCACCTTGTCATCATTGATGACGTCCGTGACGCTCAAGGTGGAACGGTCCTCCGCATCTCCCAGCGGCACGAAGAGCGGAATGGCGGATTGCTGGGCATTGAGCGACTTGAAGGCTCTCTGCCACGGTGTATCGCTCCACAGCACCTGTACGCCATCGGCTGTCCACACAGGCAAGATGAGGAACGAAGGCCCCTGCTCTGCCGACACCTTCACGCCGTAGTCACGGTAGAGCGCGCGAATCTTGTCGGGCAGGAACCGCACAGTCAGCTTGCCCTGATAGCGCCCGGGCGAAATCAACTCCTCTTCGATCGAAAGCGACTTGAGGTAGGTCAACACCTGTTTCGTGTCGAACTTGGAAACCTCCTGTGCAAGCCCAGGCGTGCCGAGCCGTTCAGCCAACAGCACAAAGGCCTTCATCTGTGCATCGACCAGGGCTTGATTCTTCGCTGAGGTCGCGTCCGGCGCAGTGACGTCCACGGCAACGCCAGGAACCGCAAAAACGCTGGTCTCGATGATGCCAGCCGAAAGGGCAAGACGGCTTGGCCCGCCTGTGGCGAATGCGCACAGAACCACCAGCAACAGGATGCGAAAAATGCCGGATAATGTCCCCATTTTGTCCATTCGGGCTTTATTGCATGCGCCCACATGGGCTATCACGCCCTTGCAAAGCAGTATCACAAATTGTGGGGCAAACTAGCGGCATGAGCGGCGGCAAACAAGCACTTACCAATGGCCTTTCCTATGCAGATGCGGGCGTTGATATCAGCGCCGGAAATGCCCTCGTGCAAGCCATCAAGCCACTTGCAAAATCCACGCGCCGAAAGGGCGCAGATGCTGCTCTCGGCGGCTTCGGCGGCCTTTTTGATCTCAAGGCCTGCGGCTTTCGCGATCCGGTTCTGGTGGCTGCCAATGATGGCGTAGGCACCAAGCTCCGGCTCGCCATCGATGCGGGCATTCACCGGGGCGTTGGCATCGATCTCGTGGCCATGTCGGTCAACGATCTTGTCGTACAGGGTGCTGAACCCCTCTTCTTCCTTGATTACTATGCCACCGGAAAACTCGATGTCGCCGCAGCCCGCGATGTCATTGCCGGAATCGCCGAAGGTTGCAGGCAGGCAGGCTGCGCCTTGATCGGCGGCGAGACCGCCGAAATGCCCGGCATGTATCACGGTGGCGACTATGACCTTGCAGGCTTCGCGGTCGGCGCTGTTGAGCGGAAAAAGATCCTTCCGCGCAAGGATGTGAAGCCCGGCGATGTCATTCTGGGACTTGCCTCCTCTGGCCCGCATTCCAATGGCTACTCCCTCATCCGCAAAGTCGTTGAAGTATCGGGCCTGCCGCTTTCGGCCCCCGCACCCTTCCATTTATCGAAATCCTTGTCCGAAGCCTTACTCGTGCCCACACGCATCTATGTAAAAAGCATTCTCAAGGCACTGAAGAAAGGTCATGCTATCAAGGCGCTGGCCCACATCACTGGCGGTGGCTTTACCGAGAATATTCCTCGCGTGTTGCCAAAGGGCATGGTTGCGGAAATAGACCTTTCACATCACAAACTGCCCCCGGCATTCCAATGGCTGCGGCAACAGGGCGGCGTCAGCGAAAGTGAAATGCTCCGCACTTTCAACTGTGGCATCGGCATGGTTGTCGTGGTTTCTGCAAAGGACGCGAAGGCAACGATGGCAACTCTCAAGCGCGGTGGCGAGAAGGTGAGCGTGCTGGGCAAGGTTGCAACCCGCAAGGGCCGAGAGCCGCAGGTGCGCTATTTGGGCCAATTGGATTGATGCAACGCAAGCGCGTCGCCATCCTCATTTCCGGACGCGGCAGCAACATGCGCGCGCTCATCGAGGCTGCAAGGAATCCGGAATACCCAGCCGAGATCGTGTGCGTGATTTCCAACAGGCCCGGTGCCGCCGGGCTGGACTTCGCCAAGGCCGCGAAAATCGCCACGCAAGTGGTTGACCACAAGCAATATTCATCGCGAGAGGATTTTGACGCAGCACTTCACCAAACGCTTGTCTCGCACAATGTGGACCTCGTCTGCTGCGCCGGTTTCATGCGGGTGATGACGCCCGCAATCCTCGATCATTGGCGCGGCCGGATGCTGAATATTCATCCTTCGCTGCTGCCCGCCTACAAGGGCACCCACACCCACGAGCGCGCCATTGCTGACGGCGCAAAGCATCACGGTGCATCCGTTCATTTCGTAACGCCTGAACTCGACTCTGGCCCGGTAGTTGCCCAAGTCGGCGTTCCGGTGCTTCCAGGTGACACGGCTGAAACACTTGCTGCCCGCGTATTGGAAGTAGAACATCCACTCTATGTGAAAGCCCTGGCGCTCGTGGCCTCCGGCACGATTCACATGAGTACATCGGTCTGAATGGACCTTCCAGAGCCCGTCTCTTGCTCGAGCCAACGCTTGAGCAAGACCTTGCGCCTCTCCGCGTAGCGGTCCACCAAGGCTTCCGCCGCCAGCATCCGGTCCGCCCGGAAGGAGCGGAAATCTGTCCTGAGCTCACACCAGCCAACCACCAATCGCTGCGCCTCATAGTAAGAAATAGCGATGGGCCAAATCACCCTTTCCGTCAGCTTTCCCTGCTCATCCGCATAGGTAATCTTCACCTTGCGCTGCTCGCGGACGGCCCGCCGCAGCTCTGCCACATCGATCTTGTCGGCAACGCCGCGCCAGTTCGGCGGCACGATCAAAGCCGCATCGAACAACACCGGCTTCAACTCCTTCGGCAGCACTGCGCCGACCTTTGCCACAGCATCCTGCGCAGCCCGCACCAGAGCATGGTCTCCCCGGCGCATCACCCAGCGCAGTCCTAGCATCACCGATTCCAGCTCATCCGCATTGAACATGAGCGGCGGCAGGTCATAGCCCTCGCCCAAAACATAGCCCACGCCAGCTTCGCCGCGAATCGGCACGCCATCGGTGATGAGGTCGGCGATGTCGCGGTAAAGCGTACGCAGCGACACCTCCAGCTCTTCAGCCATCATCTGGCCGCGCACCGGCCTGCGGTGCCGCCGCAAGATCTGGATAACCTTTAAAAGCCTGTCTGCCCGGCGCATGACAACTCACTACTGCAATCCTGCTGACAGCATGTTGTCAGCAACATGTCAGCAAGGCAAATCGCTTTTCCATCGCCGCAAAGCAAGCTAAGCAATTTGCTTTGCCAAGGTATTTCCATGTCCCTTCCCATCATTATAGACACCGATCCCGGCCAGGATGACGCCGTTGCTATCCTTCTGGCGCTGGCCTCTCCAGAATTTGAAGTGTTAGGCATTACGGCTGTTGCCGGAAACGTACCGCTGGCATTGACCGAGGTGAACGCCCGCAAGATCTGTGAGCTGGCGGGACAATCTGACATCAAGGTTTACTCCGGCGCCATCCGCCCCATGCTGCGTCCGCTCGTTACCGCAGAGCATGTACACGGCAGAACTGGCCTTGATGGACCGGTGCTGCCGGAACCCACAATGCCGCTCCAGCAACAGCACGCCGTAGACTTCATCGTGGAAACCCTGATGGAGCGCCCAGCGGGCACAGTTGCCCTCTGCACGCTCGGCCCCCTGACAAACATCGGCCTCGCCCTGGTGCGGGAGCCGCGTATTGCCTCGCGCATCAAGCGCATTGTCGCCATGGGTGGTGGATTTTTCGAAGGCGGCAACACCACACCCGCCGCCGAGTTCAACATCTACGTCGATCCGCAGGCAGCACGGCTGGTGTTCGACGCCGGCATCCCCATCACGCTCATCCCGCTCGACTGCACCCATCAAGCATTGACCACCAGGGCGCGGGTCGAGAAGTTTCGCAAAATGACGAACAAGTCCGGCCCCGCCGTGGCTGAACTGCTCGATTTCTTTGAGCGCTTTGATGAACAGAAATATGGCACCGACGGCGGCCCCTTGCATGACCCTTGCGTCATCGCCTGGCTTCTCAAGCCGGAACTTTTCACCTCTCGCGATGTCAATGTTTCCATCGAATGCGAGAGCGAGCTGACCATGGGCATGACTGTCATCGACTGGTGGCGAGTGACGGAGCGCAAAGCCAACGCCACCGTCTGCCGGGGCATCGATGCCGACGGTTTCTTTGCGCTCATGGCGGAGCGCATTGCGAAGCTGCGCTAGACCTGGCTTGCCAGAACCACGACGGGGGCGATGGTCGCCAACGCAATGGCAGCGGCAATAAACTTCAGCACAAACAGCCTCGACGGGGCACGGGACGCAACCATGACGTCAACAGTGGACTGATTCCATGTTGCGGGAAAATGATTCTTTTCAATGGGTTGCGCCGCATCAAACATCTTAAGGTCCCGTTAAAGAGGCGCCGAATCCCCCTACTCCCATTATGCCGTATACGGATGATATCCGGCTCTGTGTGGGCGGAAATGCGCCGAAACCATGAACTTGACGTAGAATTTATCAGGGTGCGGATGAGTTGGCGCTGAAGGCTCCGTTCACGGAGGATTCAGCTTTCGGTATGATGTTACCTGAGGTTCCTCACCCTACTTCAACTCACAAGCGATTCCGCTTGCTGCTCCGATGCGCTGAGATACCAGCAGCATGCGGCACATAACCGGGAGCTACGCCGCCCTGATCCAAACCGAAATGTCGTGGAAGACGCCGCCACCCGCTGGCGCCGGCTGATCGGCGCCAACCAAGGAGTTAATGCCGCAACCATCCTCATAGGCCGTGTTCGGCCAGATGGATTCTGCAATCAGAACTCCGGGTTGCACGCCTTCAAACACCTTCGCATGGAGGGTCACCTGCCCGCGAGCGTTACCGAGCACAACCTTCTGGCCATCGCTCAATCCGGTGCGCGAAAGATCATCAGGATGAACGAAAACCATGGGCCGCCCTTCCCTCTTGAGGCTTGAGGGCGTTTCATTGAAGGAGGAGTTGAGGAAGGCGCGCGCCGGGCTGGTGGTGAGCCGGAAGGGCGTCTCTAGGGTAACACGATCCGTCACATCCCAATGGTCAGGCAGAACCGGCATGCCCGCAACCGGCCCCAGTTCACCCGAAGGTGATTGCCAGCGCCCCACGGCGGCCCAATCAGCTCGGAAGTGATACTTGCCATCAGCATGGCCAAAGCCGTTGAGACAATGAGCCGTCTCGAAATCCGGCTGCACATCAATCCAATTTGCGGCATCGAGCACATCAAGCCCGGGCCGCTTTGAATGTTGCATCGTCCAGTCGATGATCTCACGCGGGCTCATCTCAAAGCCGCGATGCTTTGCGCCAACTCGTTTGGCGATCTCCACAAGCACCTCGTGGTTGCTGCGGCACTCGCCCGGTGGCTCCACCAGCTTGCGGCCGAACATAATGTGCTGGTGCCCACCGCCCTGATAGACGTCATCATGCTCCAGGAACATGGTGGCGGGCAGCACGATGTCGGCATATTTCGCCGTCTCGGTCATGAACTGCTCATGTACCACCGTGAACAGGTCCTCGCGGGCGAAGCCCTGTTTCACCTTGTTCTGGTCGGGAGCCACCGAAACCGGATTGGTGTTCTGGACGAACAGCGCCTTGATCGGCGGCCCGCCTGCAAGATCATGCGAATCTCCGCAAAGCGCTGCACCGATGCGGCTCTGGTCAATATAACGGTCGAGTTTGCGCGCAGTGTCGAGACCCTCGATCAGAGTCTTGTTCCATTTGTAGATGCCGCTGTTGGAATGCAGCGCCCCACCCCCTTCATGCAACCATGCGCCCGTGATGGCGGGGATCGAGGCAACCGCATGCATATTGGCTGCACCGTTGCGTGAGCGCGAGAAGCCATAGCCGATGCGGAAGTAGCTGCGCGTCGTTGTTCCGATGGCCTTTGCCAGTTCCTCGATGGTAGCGACCGGAACGCCACAGATGACGGATGCCCATTCCGGGGTGCGCGTCTTGAGGTGCTGCTCCAGATCCTCCGGGCAATCGGTGTATTTCCGCAGGTAGTCCCAATTGGCATGGCCATCGCGGAACAGGATATGCATCACGGCGCAGGCCAGCGCTCCGTCGGTTCCCGGTCGCACGATCACCTTGATGTCGGCCTGCTTCATCGTGCCCGTTTCATAGACGTCGACACAGGCCAGCTTCGCGCCGCGCGTCTTCTTGGCGATGCCGATATGCGTCATCACATTGACTTGGGTGTTGACGGGATTGCCGCCCCACACCACGATCAAGTCAGACTTCTGCATCTCGCGCGGATCAACGCCGGCAATCTTCCCAGCGCCGGCATAGAATCCGGACCATGACAACGCGATGCAGAATGTATCGTGCATGCCGGAATAGTTTTTCACATTGCGCAGGCGCTCGATGCCGTCGCGCATCACAAGGCCCATGGTGCCCGCATAGAAGTAAGGGAGAATGGCCGACGGGCCATATTCCTTCTCGATGGCATTGAAACGCATGCCGATCTCATCCAGCGCTTCATCCCAGGTAATGCGTGTAAACTCTCCTGAACCCTTCTTGCCCGTGCGCTTGAGCGGATACAGCAAACGCTCCGGGTGATGGATGCGCTCCGCATAGCGCGCCACCTTCTCGCAGATGACACCAAGCGTATAGGAATTGTCTTTTGCCCCGCGCACCCGGCCGATGGTGTGCTCGTCGAGCAGCTCCACTTCCAGCGCGCAGGCCGATGGGCAATCATGCGGACAGACCGAAATGCCGGTCTTGATATTGGGCTTGGTGTGGATGTTCATTGGCTCAGTTTCGCTGGAATCGGGAATGCCGTCAAACATGGGGGTAGGTTCATCTGGACATGACTCTTCCCTTGTTCACCCGGCAACTCCGGATGGAAGGGGTAGAAGGGAAACGCGTGGGGTTTTCCATCGCGGTTTGCGACTTTGTTTAGAGTCGCGGGTAGAAAAATGCGTTGGGTCGCCCCACGCGCCATGACGGGTTTTATTTGCCGAAGCTTGGCATTTCTCGCTTTCTTGACCCGGACCTCTTGCGAGACCCTAAGG
>JAIBJH010000020.1 GCA_020029455.1 Hyphomicrobiales bacterium | reverse complement strand
AATGCAATTCTACACTGGCAGGGCGCTGTCGCGGCACATGCACCCCATGGCTTTCGGCAGCCTGGTGCATTTGCTGATACTGCCTCTTGTTGTTGCCCTTGCACTCGCCGGCAACGGCCGCTTTGAGCTGCTGCAGGCCGGGCAATCCTCGTTGGTCATCGCCGCCTCGATCGGCCTAGGGCTTGCCTATTGTGCCGGATATTTTTGCCAGATGTCGGCGGTGCGCTCTGCCCCCGCCTCCATTGTGATACCCTATTTCAATCTGGAACCGGTCATGACCACGCTGCTTGCCGTTATCTTCCTGAAGGAAGAACTCACCCCGCTTCATCTGGCAGGCGCTGCCCTGGTGATCGGTTCGCTCTTTGCCATGACCCTCCTTCGCCGAAGAACGCCCGAGACGCCATGACCGCGCCCGCACTCATTCCCGTTTCCGTCATCACCGGCTTTCTGGGCGCGGGCAAGACCACGCTCCTAAATACGCTTCTCAAGGATCCCTTCCTTTCCAATGCCTGTGTCGTCATCAACGAGTTCGGCGAAGTCGGCATCGATCACCTGCTGGTGGAGAAAAGCGATGAGTCCGTTGTCGAACTTTCTTCCGGTTGCCTCTGCTGCACCATTCGTGGCGATCTGATCGACACACTCAACAGTCTTCTCGATCGGAGGAGCGCGGGCGAACTCAAAGCCTTTGACCGCATCGTCATCGAAACCACAGGGCTCGCCGATCCCGCGCCGGTGCTCCACGCCCTGATGCGCGATGAAAGATTGCTCGCCCGCTCCCGCCTTGAAGGCGTCATCACGCTTGTCGATGGTTTCAACGGCATGGCAACTCTTGATACTCACGCCGAAGCGGTGAAGCAGGTGGCGATGGCCGACCGCATTGTCCTTACCAAGCTTGATCTCCTCACCGGACGCGAAGGCGAAGACACGCTTTTTGCCATCATCGCAAGGCTGCGAAAGCTCAACCCTTCGGCAAGGCTCCTCACTACCCATCGCGGCGAGGCCACCGCCGAACGTCTTTTCAACACCGGCCTCTATGACACCGCAAAGAAATCCCTCGATGTGCAGAACTGGCTTTCCATCGAAGGCGTGGAGCGCGCCGAAAAATCTGCCCATTCCCGCCAGCATCATCACGATGACCACCATCACCACCACCACGATGTCTCCCGGCACGATGAACATATTCGCTCCTTTGCAATGCGCGATGAAAGACCCATTTCGCCTCAGGGCCTCGAACTCTTTCTCGAACTTTTGACTAGCTATCATGGCCCCAACCTTCTCCGCATGAAGGGTATCGTCTTCGTGTCTGACGATCCCGAAAGGCCCGTCGCCATCCATGGTGTGCAGCATGTGCTGCATCCGCCCGTGCGTTTGGCGAGCTGGCCCGATGGCAAACATGAAACCCGCATGGTCTTCATCGTGAAGGACATCCCGAAGGAGGCCATCGAGGGCCTCTTCAAGGCCTTCACCGATCAGATTGCCGGCGGCGCCGCCGCCTTCACCGACAAGACTCTCTCACTCGGGTGACTCATGAAGGCCTACGGTCTCAAGAAATGCACAACCTGCCAGAACGCCCTCAAATATTTAGGCGAGAGGAAGGTGAAGCTCACCTTCACTGACCACAAGGAAACCCCGCCCACCCGCGAGCAAGTGGCCCGCTGGTCAAAGGCACTCGGCGGCTGGGAGAAGCTTGTGAACCGCGCTGGCTACACCTGGCGCGGCCTTGAGCCCAAGGAAACCAAGGATCTCACCGAAGCAAAAGCCCTGGCCCTCGCCATGAAATATCCCTCACTGATCCGAAGACCCCTCATCGAACACCAAGACGGCACCGTGACAGTGGGATTCTCCGACAAGGTGAAAGCACTGTTTTGATTTTCTCCTCTCCCTTGAGGGAGAGGTATCCGGCGAAGCCGGACGGAGAGGGTGCCAGCCGACCCACTTCTGGAATGTAGCGAGAAGTAGCATTTCCACCGCGCGGTGTCAAGAGCTATTTTCCTAAAATAGGACCAGAAATGAAAAGACCCCCTATGCGCTAATTCCTGACAAGGGGCCGTGTCATGCAAGTAGGCCCACCCTCGCCCTTGCGGCAAATATCGGCGCCGTTGATCACCTCGACCCGCACATCCTTGGCCTTCATCCGTTTCAGGGTTTCCGGATTGCCGTCCACCATCATGGCATGGCGCGGTCCGAGCGCCAGGACATTGCAGCCCATGCTCGGAAATTCCGCTTCCGGCACCTCAAGGAATTCAATGCCCCGTTTTTCAAGAAATTCCACCAGCCGCACAGGCATCAGCGGCGGATAGACGACAGCAAGATCCCTATCGAGCGGAGAGAGGACACTCATCAGATGGAACACATCGGGCCTGCCCTTGTAATGCGGCAGGTCGAACCATTTGACCTCCACCTCGCTGCCGCACAGCGCCTGCAACTGCCGCACCCCTTCCAGATTGGTGCGATAGCCGACACCGGCCAGCAACGTCTGCCGGTCGATCCACACAAGATCGCCACCCTCCACCTTGCCATCACCCGAAATTTCGCCGGCGACGGAAATGCCAAGTTTTTCAAGAGCCGCGCCATTGACCTCCGCTTCCCTGCGCCGCTGCGGCTTCCCCATGCGCGGTTTCACAAGACCCCGTGGCGTCACCACCAGCGCATCATGGGTGTAGATTGCATCGAGTGTCAGACCGTCCGCCGCTGGCAGGGCAATCACCTCCGCCCCTGCTGCCTTCAGCACCGCCTCTACCGCCTCAAACTCCCTGATGCTGTTCTGAAGGTCTGGCCTTGAATGATAGTTCAGGTCCTTCCACTCCGCATCGAGCTTGGTGTCCGAAACGAAACTGTCCTGGGGCCTCCTCACCGCAACTTTCTTGAGCACGCCCCAGTTGTTGAAAGCCCCAAAGTCAAAATTCATTTGCGCCTGATCCTGAAAATGAAAATTCCGCCCTGCTCGTCCGCCGACATGAGCTCATGCCCCTGCTCATTGCAGAAATGCGGCATGTCGATCTTCGACATGGCATCGCTCGCCTTCACCACCAGCACCTCACCCGGCGCCATGGCCTTGAGCCGCTTGCCCGCCTTCAGCACGGGTAAGGGACACAGTAACCCTGTTACATCAAGCTCGCTCTCCGGGTGGTTGCCGTCCATGGCGGAGCCGTATAGTGAGAAGCGCAGAGCAAGTCCCGCGAAAGTTGAAGACTTTCTCGATAAGAACTTGCTCCGACTAAATTGGGGTTTCCATGCCGCTCTTGAGTAAACTGCCCTTCACCGGAAAAGTCGAAAGCCTTCTCCTGCGACCTTCCCGCGAAACAGGTTTTGAGAAGTCACCTACCGGCAGCATCGTGCTGAAGCTCTCAGGCCCGGAAGGCGATTGCCACACCGGTCTCACCCGCGCTTCCGACAGCCGCACCCTCCAGCTCTACAAGCGCGACACCGAAATCCGCAATGTCCGCCAGATCACCATCCTCTCGGAAGAGGAGCTCGCGGCCACGGCCAAGGACCTCGGCATCCCAAAGATCGATCCCTCCTGGTTTGGCGCCAACATCGTCATGTCGGGCATTCCTGACCTGACGCTGCTCTTGCCCTCTACGCGCTTCCAGTTTCCTTCCGGCGCTGTGCTGGTGAACGACATGGAAAACCTGCCCTGCAGCCAGATTGCCGAGGTGGTGGGCCGCCACCATCCGGAGGTGCAGTTCAAGCTGGTGAAATCCGCCACCAATCGCCGGGGCCTCACCGCCTGGGTGGAGCGCGAGGGCGAAGCCAAGACGGGCGATGCCGTCATCGTCTGGCTGCCGCCCAACCGGCCCTATCCTCACGCCCCCACCGTCGTCCCATGAAAATCCTCGGCGCCATAATCGCGGGCGGCACCTCTTCCCGCATGGGGCAAGAGAAGGCGCTCATCGACATTGACGGCGTGCCCCTGATCGAGCGCGTTGCTTCAAGGCTGCGCTTCCAGGTGGACGGCCTCATCATCAACGCCAATGGAAATCTGGGACGCTTCGCGTCGCTAGGCTATCCGGTAGTCGGTGATGAGTTGAAAGACATCGGCACACCACTAGCGGGCATTCATGCTGTATTGCGCCACGCCCGCGCCAATAGTTTCACGGCCGTTGTGACGGTTCCCTCCGACACGCCCTTCCTGCCGCTTGACCTCGTTCAGCGGCTGGCCGAGGCCGGATCACACAAGGGTGCAGCGATTGCCATGACCCATGGCCAGCCCCACTATCTCACGGGCATCTGGACCGTGGCCCTTCTTCCGGCGCTGGAACGGCGCATGAAGAACGATAATCTCCGCCGTGTGCAGGATTTCACAAGCGCCGCCGAAGCCGAGCGCGTTGTCTGGAGCGATCATCCCCACGATCCCTTCTTCAACATCAACACGCCGGAAGACCTGAAGCGCGCCCTCGAAATTGCCCGGGCCGATGCATGAAGGTAATCGGTGTTGCAGGCTTCAAGAACGCCGGCAAGACCACGCTGGTCGAAAAGCTGGTGCAGCACCTCACGGCTGAAGGCTATCGCGTCTCCACAGTGAAGCATGCCCACCATTCCTTCGATATCGACCATGAAGGCCGCGACAGCTTCCGCCATCGCAAGGCGGGTGCTTCCGAGGTTGCCGTGATCTCGCGGGAGCGCACCGCCATCATCCACGAATTGCGTGGTGAGGCCGAACCCACTCTCGAAGAAGTGCTTTCCAATCTGAAACCTTGTGACCTCGTCATCGTCGAAGGTTACAAGCGCGATACCCATGACAAGATCGAAGTGCGCAATCTCGCTCTCGATCATCCCGAGCTCGCCGGTGATGATCCGACCGTTATTGCAATTGCTGCAACTGGTGCCATTGCCAAGACTCCTGTTCCAGTCTTTGATCGCGATGATGTCGCATCTCTCGCAACCTTCATCGTCAGCCATTTGAAACTATGACGCCTGGAACAGTCGTTGCCTTCTGGGAAGCAGCAGGCGAGGAGCGCTGGTTCACCAAGGACTCCGGCTTCGATGCCGCTCTTGCCATGCGTTTCGGCGATGCCCTCAAACAGGCAAAACTGGGAAAATTCGACCATTGGGCCGAAACACCCCAAGGCGCGCTTGGCCTTGTCATCCTGCTCGATCAGGTGTCGCGCAACATCCACCGTGGTTCACCGCTGGCTTTTGCGGGCGATGACAAGGCACTTACCGTCGCCAAGGCTTCCGTGGCCCGTGGTTTCCATCAGAAGATGCCCGCCCCGCTGGCCATGTGGTTTGTCATGCCCTTTGAACATGCCGAGGACCTTGCCTGCCAGGACCGCGCCGTGGCGCTGTTCACCAGCATGGGTCTTCTGGAAATGGTTCAATGGGCCAATCTCCATAAGGACATCATTGTCCGTTTCGGCCGCTTTCCCCATCGCAATCCCATTTTGGGCCGCACATCCACGCCGGAAGAAATTGCCTTCCTCAAATCCGGCGGCTTTGCCGGATGAGGAGGGCGAGCCTCGCTGACGCCGCCGCCATCCGGGACCTGACACGCGCTGTCTATGCCAAGTGGATACCGGCCGTCGGACGTGAACCCGTTCCGATGCAGGCAGACTATGATACCGCTGTTCTCAATCACTGGATCGACCTGATCGAGGAAGATGGCAGGCTCATCGCCCTGATCGAAATGATCCCGCATCCCGATCATCTCTTTATCCAGAACATCGCCGTGGCGGAGGAACGTCAGGGCGTCGGCCTGGCACGGAGACTTCTGGACCATGCCGCAGCGCTGGCGCGGGACAACGGTCTCACGGAGCTACGGCTTCTCACCAATGGGGCCTTCGCCTCCAATGTGGCGCTTTACCTCCATCTTGGCTTTGCGATCACCGGTGAGGAGCCACACCCCAATGGCGGCACCACCGTCTATTTCGCCAAGCCCGTGTCGCAATCCTGACGGCCATCGTCGCAAGTCCCTCGACGCGGCAGGATTGTACTAACTATGCTGTTTGCCGACGACACTGGGGGGCACCCTTCAACCGTCATTCCCGCGAAGGCGGGAATCCAGCTTTCTTGAGGACCATTCGCGTCAAAGCTGGACCCCCGCCTGCGCGGGGGTGACGAAGTGAAGTGGAAAAGCGAACCATCCGGAAGGCAAATTGAGCGAGTGTAAAAAATGAAATCTGAAGCGCGTGCAGTGGTGATCGGTGGCGGTGTAGTGGGTGTCTCGACCCTCTATCACCTAGCCAAAAAAGGCTGGTCAGATGTGGTGCTGATCGAGCGCAAGGAACTGACCTCGGGTTCCACCTGGCACGCCGCAGGCCTCTTGCCCCTCTTCAACCTCTCCTACTCGGTGGGCCAGATTCACAAATATTCCGTCCGCTTCTACCAGGAGCTCGAAAAGGAAACGGAACAGCATGTGGGCTTCCGCAAGGTGTCCAATATTCGTCTAGCCCGCACCTCCGACCGCTGGGACGAGTTCATGTATTACGCCGGCATCGCCGAAACCATCGGCATCAAGGTCAACAAGCTGACGCCCGCCCAGATAAAAGAAATCTGGCCGCTCTGCGAAACCGAAGGTCTCCTCGGCGCCATCCAGCATCCCGATGACGGCTATATCCAGCCTGCCGACCTGACCCAGGCCCTTGCCAAGGGCGCGCGCTCGCGTGGTGCCGAGATTTACCGCAACACCACAGTGATGGGCATTGACCAGCGCGGCGACGGCAAATGGGTGGTGACCACCGATCAGGGAACGATCATCTGCGAGCACGTCATCTCCTGTACCGGTAACTTCGCCCGCAAGACCGGCGCCATGGTGGGCCTTGATGTGCCGGTGATCCCGGTCGAGCACCAATACATCGTCACCGAGCCGCACCCCTTGATCAAGGAACGTCAGGCCAAGGGCCTTCCTGAAATGGGCGTGCTCCGCGAAGCGGATTCAAGCTGGTACATGCGCGAGGAAAATGGCGGCCTGTTGCTCGGGCCTTATGAGAAGGGCGCGCCCTGCTGCTACATGGATGGTCCCTCGGAGGGCAGCGAATATGAACTCTTCCAGGAAGACCTTGACCGCCTTGCCCCGCACATCGAAACGGCCATCACCCGTGTTCCCGCTTTCGGAGAGGTGGGCATCAAGAAAGTATACAACGGCGCCATCGCCTATACGCCCGATGGCTCGCCCATCATCGGCCCGGCCTGGGGCCTCAAGAATTTCTGGCTCAATGAAGGCCACTCCTTCGGCGTCACCGCAGCAGGCGGCGCCGGCTGGCAGCTTGCCGAGTGGATCGTCGATGGCGAACCCACCATCGACATGATGGGTGTCGATCCCCGCCGCTTCGGCCCCTACGCCACCAAGGGCTATCTCAAGATCAAGAACGAGGAAGCCTATTCAAACGTCTTCACGCCCCATTATCCGGATGAAGAGCGCGCCGCCGCGCGGCCCTTGAAGGTGACGCCCTGTTATGGGCGCATGAAGGAACTGGGC
Source organism: Hyphomicrobiales bacterium (assembly GCA_020029455.1). Lineage (GTDB taxonomy): Bacteria > Pseudomonadota > Alphaproteobacteria > Rhizobiales > Aestuariivirgaceae > Aestuariivirga. The sequence goes on along the minus strand of JAIBJH010000020.1, from coordinate 11,816 downwards.
GCCGTCTTCGGCTCAGTTTATGGCTGGGAGCGTCCGGGCTGGTTTGCCCCGAAGAACTACGGCCTCTCCAAGTCGGTGCTGAAAACGCCTGACGTTCTCACCAACCACAATCACGCGCCTGCTGCGAGCGATGGCAAGATCAAGGAGAAATGGTCCTTCCGCCGCTCCAACTATTTCAAGTTTGTCGGCGAGGAATGCTTGAACGTGATGAACGGCGTCGGCCTGCAGGACATGTCGGCCTTCGCCAAGATGGAAGTTTCCGGCCCCGGCGCGCGTGAATGGCTTGAGTCAATCTTGGCCAACAAGATCCCGAAGAAACAGGGCCGCATTGCGCTCTGCCATCTTCTCACTTCGCGCGGCGGCGTGCGCGCTGAGTTCACTGTCTATGAATGGAAGCCGGGCCGCTTCTATCTCGTCTCCGCCGGCGCCTATGAACGTCACGACCACGACTATCTGCAGAAGCTTCTGCCCGCCGATGGCTCGGTGAGGCTCAGCCCCATCACCACGCGCCTTGGTGTGCTGGTGCTCGCCGGCCCAAATTCCCGCAAGCTCCTGCAAAAGCTCACCGCCACCGATCTTTCCAATGAAACTTTCCCCTGGCTCTCGGGTAAGGAGATCAATGTGGGGCCTGTCTCGGCCCACTGCCTGCGTGTGAATTTCGTGGGCGAACTGGGTTACGAATTCCATCACCCCATCGAACAGCAGGCCGCTCTCTTCGATCTATTGATGGATGCGGGGAAAGAATTCGGCATCAGGCCCTATGGCATCAAGGCCATGTCATCGCTCTCCATCGAAAAGAGCTATCGCCTGGTGCCGCGCGAGCTTTCCATCGAATACAACGCCTATGAGTCAGGCCTCGACCGCTTTGTTCATCCCAACAAGGGGCAGTTCATCGGCCGCGATGCGCTGGTGGCAGCGCGCGAGAAGGGCCTCGCCTGGAACTTCGTCACCATGGAAGTCCACGGCATCACCAATAAAGGGTCCGATACCCGTGGCTCCGAACCCATCTACAAACGCGGCAAGCTTATTGGCCGTGCCACCAATGGCGGCTTCGGCTTCCGCTGCAACAAGTCGCTGGCCCTCGCCATGGTGAAGCCGGAACACTCCGCGCTCGGCACCGAATTGGAAATCAAAATTCTCGGCAAGAAGTTCAAGACCACGGTGATCGCCGAAAGCCCCTATGACCCGGAGAACAACGCTCTGAGAGCCTAGGATGTCAGAGCGTCAACTGGAATCGCTCTGAAATTTCTCCATCGGCGGGCCTGACCCGCCGAACCAGTCTTTCCACGAATCTGAGTGGGCGCATCAAGTGCGCCCATGGAGGATGTTTGGTTGCATTCGCCTTCTACCGGTTCAGAAAAATCAGGGCCATTCCAGCAACGGCCAACGCCGCGCCAGCCCATGCTCCAGCGGCGGGCCGCTCGCCCGTACGCAGCCACAACATCGGCAAGATGAGAACGGGCGATGTCGCCGAAATGGTGGCGACAATGCCGGTCTTTCCACCGGAGAGCGCAAAGAGCAGCAGCGTCATGCCAATGCCCATGGCAAGCACGCCGGAGAGTATGGTGAGGCCTGCAATCTTCCAGGTCGGTGGATTGCGCGGCTTCACTGCTTCAAATGGCAGCGCCATCAGCACGCTGAGGCAACAGGCGGCAATTCCCACTCTCACCATGGAGGCAATAAAGGGATCAACCCCCGAAGCCATGACAGGTCGCGCAATGATCGAACCCATGGCCTGTCCCAGCGCCGCGCCAAGCCCGAACATCACACCCACTAATAAACTGCCCTTCACCTCTTCCAACTTATGGGTCTGGCCGGGCCGCTTGCCGAACAGGATTGCGAGCATGACGCCCGCGCAAGTGAGAGCAATTCCTGCTGCCGCCTGAAGCAGCAGTGTTTCACCGAGAAGAACCCAGCCCAGCACCGCTGTCATCGGGGCGTTAAGGGCAAAGAGGATGCTGGACCGCCTTGGCCCCACCCGGTTCAGCGCATTGAACAGCAGCGTGTCGCCAACAAAGATGCCAAAGAGGCCTGAGGCGAGAAGAAGACCCGCCTCATGGAGGCTCAATCCCTGCCAACGTCCGCTTGCCAGCACAAAAACCGCAAGCAGCACCGTCACGGCTGCCTGCCGCAAGCGGTTGAAGGCGAGTGCTCCGAGGTGCCCCGCCGGAAGCGAGGAAATAAGGGCCGTCATGGCCCAGCAGATAGCAGCGCCAAATGCTGCGGCTTCGTGAATCGGAAATATCATCGGAGCGGGGACCTATCATCCAATGCACCAAACTCAAAGGTGCATGGCGCAATATAGTCGCTTCCCTGTCACGGCTTGGCAGTAGGCCGTGCTAGAAAGCAATGATGGGCGGTCCACCAACTCAGCAAACCTACGGCACAGGCGTCATCTTCGTCCTGCTGGCCACGCTGGGCTGGTCGCTGTCGGGTCTCTTCGTGCGCCTGATGCCGGACCTCAATGGCTGGCAGCTTAATTGCTGGCGCGGCTTTTGGATGGCAACGGCGCTTCTCTGCTATCTCGTGCTGCTGCATGGGCCCGACACCTGGAAAAGTTTCAAGGCCGTGCCGCTTCCGGCCATGCTACTCTCCGCCGGATTCTTCTCCGTCGGCTCGACGCTCTATGTGACATCCCTCACGCTTCTCAGCACTGCCACGGTGTCGGTGATCGGCGCGGCTTCACCTGTCTTCACCGGTCTCCTCAGTCCCTGGGCCACAGGCGAGAGGCCGGGCCTTGCCGCCTGGGCCGCCGCCGCCATGGCAGCCATTGGCGTCACAACCATTGCCTGGAGCGGCCTTGAAGCGGGCAACGCCATCGGCATCTTGGTCGCCGTCTGCATGACCTTCACCTTTGCCAGTCAGACCCTGACGCTCCGCCGCTTCCGCAATGTCGACATGACCCCCGCCATTTGTGTCGGCGGTTTTGTCACCTTCCTCTTTGCCGGATTCTTCGGCTTCATCGCCGGCAACGAGCTCGGCGGCTTCAAGGTGTCGCTGCGCGAAATGCTGCTCCTCGCCGCGATGGGACCTTTGCAGCTTTCCATTCCGCTCATCTTCTTCATCAAGGGCGCGCGCTCGGTTCCCGCCATCACCCTCTCGCTCATCGCCATGCTCGATGCCGTCCTCAATCCGCTCTGGCCCTGGCTTATTGTCGGTGAAGTGCCGGAGCGTTCTGCCTTCCTGGGCGGCTCGGTCATCGTTGCTGCCGTGCTGCTCTCCATTTTCGGCAATCAGTTGCTGAAGCCTAGCGCATCGGACGAGCAAGTGGAATCGCTTGCGAAGTGAAAGATGCGCCAGATTCAAAGTTCTACAGCAACTTATCGACGGTCAATTGGGTTCAATTGACCGCCGGTTGCTGTAGGGGGCTTGCGCGGGCCTCTTGAGCCCGCCATTGCAAGCCTCACGATGAAACGCACAACCGCAACAATGATCGGCTTTACAGCAGTGCTCATGTGGGCATTGCTGGCTCTTTTCTCGGCAGCCTCCGGAAAAGTGCCGCCCTTCCAGCTCGCCGCCATGACCTTCGCAATCGGAACGCTTGTCGGTGTCGCTTCCTGGCCCTTTCGTGCAAATGCAATTCAGAACCTGAAACAGGAAGGCCGCGTCTGGCTTCTCGGCGTGGCAGGACTCTTCGGTTATCACTTCGTCTATTTTTCAGCGATACGCGCCGCACCGGCAGTAGAGGTGAGCCTCATCGCTTATCTCTGGCCGCTATTCCTTGTTGCTTTCTCTGCCCTGCTGCCGGGCGAGAAATTAAAAACCCATCACATCATTGGCGTTTTCATGGGTCTTGTGGGCGCTGTCCTTGTCATCAGCCGCGGAAACATTGCCGGGATTTCGGAGCAGTTCGGCTTTGGCCATGTTCTGGCTTTTGTCTGCGCCTTCATCTGGTCGGCCTATTCGGTTCTGTCCCGCCGCTTCGCCAGGGTTCCTACCGACGTGGTGGTTGGCTACTGCTTCGTCACGGCGATTCTTTCAGCGCTGTGTCATCTGTTGTTCGAGAACACTGTCTGGCCCGGCACGGTAGCAGAGTGGCTTGCCGTGATTGGCCTTGGCCTCTTTCCCGTTGGCCTTGCCTTCTACACCTGGGACATTGGCGTCAAGCGCGGCGACATCATGGTGCTGGGCGCAGCCTCATACGCCGCGCCGCTGCTCTCAACACTGGTGCTGCTCGCCTTCGGCATGACTGCATTTCACTGGTCGGTTGCCGCCGCCTGCATCTTGATCACCGGCGGCGCCGTGATCGCCGCAAAGGACATGCTGCTGCGGAAGTCCACTACTTGAAGTTATTCTTCCGTGTACGGAGTTCTGCGAACACTTCCACATCCGTCGCCTGTTCCATGCCCAAAATCTTCCTGATCTCGGGCGAATCACAGCGCAGGTAAGGATTGGTTTTCAGTTCCTCGCCGATGGTTGTCGGGCAAGTCATCTTGTCCTGGGCGCGCAGCACCCTCACGGCGGCGGCGCGCATCTGCAGCGCCTTGTTGCCGGGCTCGACGGAGAGCGCAAACTTGGCATTGGCTTCGGTGTATTCATGCCCGCAATAGACGGACGTCATGGGCTGCAGGCTGCGGAATTGGTTCACCGAATGGAACATCTCCTCCATGGTGCCTTCGAAGACGCGGCCGCAACCCATGGCGAACAGCGTATCCGCCGCAAAGAGCAGATAGTCATCAATGAACTGATAGGCCACATGCCCTGCCGTATGTCCCGGACAGGCAAAGACCCTCATCTTGCGTTGGGCGATCTCGAAAACATCGCCGCCCTTCACCGTCTTGCGGATGCCGGGAATCTTCTCCTTCTCCTTTTCCGGTCCGATGATGGTGCAGCCGAAATGCTCCTTGAGTTCAAGATTGCCCGCCACATGGTCTTCATGGTGGTGCGTGGTAAGAATATGCGTGAGCTGCCAACCTCGCTTTTTGAGGTTATCGGCGATGGCCGCAGCATCGGGCGCATCGATGCTGATGGTGGTGCCGGTCCTTGAATCATGCACCAGCACGCCATAATTGTCGCTGCGGCAGATAAATTGGTGGAGTTCGAGATTTGCCATGGAATGTGCCCTTAACCATCATCTCAGCGCCATTCAATTGCTTTGTCGGATGGATTAGATAGCGCTTTATGCATGTCGTCGATCTGAGGAATTTCTATGAGACCGCGCTGGGCCGTCTCACTGCGGAGCTTTTGTCGCGAAGGTTGAAGCAGCTTGTGAGGGCAAGTGCGGGCCAGACGGTCATGGGCCTTGGCTTTGCTCCTCCCTATCTCGCAGCGATGACTCCGGATGATGCCCTCTCCCTTGCCTTCATGCAGGCCAAGCAGGGTGTCATTCATTGGCCGCAAGAAGGCGACGCAAACCGCTCGGCCCTTGTTGATGAATGCGATCTTCCCTTGGTCGAGAGCGTGGTCGATCTGGCACTCGTTGTTCATGGCCTCGAATTCGCCGACACGCCCGACGACATGCTGCATGAGGTTTGGCGGGTGCTTGCCCCGCAGGGAAGGCTCGTGCTGGTGATCCCCAACCGCCGGGGCCTGTGGGCCGCCTCCGAGGCAACACCCTTCGGCCATGGCCAGCCTTTTTCGAAGCACCAGATTGCAGAGCTTCTCAAGGAAACGAAATTCGAAGTCACCCGCTGGGACACGGCCCTGCATTTTCCGCCCTTGCGCCATCTCACTGCCATTAAAACCGCCCGCTATTTCGAGCGGATCGGCCGCATCACTCTCGGTGCAATTTCCGGCGTCACCATCGTAGAAGCGGTAAAACAGGTTTATGCCTTCTCGTCGGGAAAGCGCGCCCGGAGGCTCGTTCCCCGCTTCCGCCCGGTGCTTCTGCCCGCCCCGCATGGCATGCGGACGTCAAGACAAGACTAGTTTCCATGGCGTAGCTATTCAGTCTAAGAGGGTGCCCGGAACAGTCCGTGCACCATTGATGAACAATAACAATCAGAACCCGGCCCTTGAGGCCCTTCGCCAGGAGCTGGACGCCATTGACGGCAAGCTTCTGGATTTGCTCGGCAAGCGCTTCTCCGTCACTGAACAGGTGAAGGCCCTCAAGCATGTGAAGGGCGGCCCGGTGCAGTCGCCGCTCCGGCCCTCCCGCGAGACGCAGATCCTGCGCCGCCTGCTCTCGGAAGCAGCCTTCAAGGACCTCGATCCCGCCTTTGTCGTCAGGATCTGGCGGGCGATCCTTACAGAATCGAGCCAGCGCCAATCCACTACCACCATTCACATCACCAAGAAGCTTTCCAGCGCCATTGGCAACCGCCTGCGCATCCGCGACCATTTCGGACCCATGGCGGTTGAGGAATGGAAGGATGAGGCCCAGGCCCTCATGCAGGTCAACACCTCCCCCCGCGACCTCTGCATTGTCGAAACGGAAGGCAACTGGATTGGTCCCATGATCGAGGGCAAGTCCGGCCAGGCCCGCGTCATAGCCAGCCTGCCTGTGATCCGGGAAGGCGAGGTGCCCAAGCTCCTGATCATCGGCCATGTGACCACCGAACCCACTGGCCAGGACGAGACGCTTCTCATCACCCAGGGCAACTTGCCCCGTGATTTTGCCCCCCAGCCTGCCTGGCAGGTCAAGGTCGGTCCCTTCCGGTTGTCGGGCCTTCCCGGCTATTTCTCCGAGCATGAGAGCCCCATTGTGGGGCTTTCCCGTTCCAACATCTCCCTTGGCCTGATGCTGGCGGGGCGCTATCCCTCGGCCATCGAGGTTTAACATCATGTCCACGCCATCGCAGGGGCGGCCAGAACCGCGCCCCGGCATCTTGACCATTGCGCCCTATGTGCCCGGTAAAAGCACAGCCAAGGGCGCAAAGGTGCACAAGCTCTCCTCCAATGAATCGCCACTGGGTGCCAGCCCCGCGGCCCTGGCCGCCTATCGCGATATTGCAAATCATTTGGAGCGCTATCCCGATGGCAGCGCCACCGCGCTACGTCGGGCCATCGCCGCCCGCTATGGTCTGGCACCAGATCGCATTGTCTGCGGTGCCGGCTCCGATGAACTCCTGCAGCTTCTGGCCCATGGCTATCTGGGCGAGGGCGATGAGGCTATCCACACCCAGCATGGTTTTCTGGTCTATCCCATTGCCATTGCCTCCAATGGCGCAAAGGCCATCGTTGCGCCGGAGAAAAATCACACCGCCGATGTCGATGCGATCCTGAAAGCCGTGACACCAAAGACGAAGCTTGTCTTCCTCGCCAACCCGAACAATCCTACAGGCACCTATCTGCCTTTCAGCGAGGTGAAACGGCTGCACGCGGGATTGCCGGGCCACGTGCTGCTGGTGCTCGATGCCGCCTATGCGGAATTCGTCCAGGCCAATGACTATGAACCGGGCCTCGCGCTTGTTTCCGAATTCGATAATGTGGTGATGACCCGCACTTTCTCGAAGATCTACGGGTTGGCGGCACTGCGTCTCGGCTGGGCCTATTGCCCCGCTCCTGTGGCCGATGTGCTGAACCGCATCCGTGGTCCCTTCAACGTATCCTCCGCCGCCATCGCCGCAGGTGTTGCCGCCATCAACGACCAGTCCTTCATGGACAAGGCGCTGGCCCACAACGGCCGCTGGCTGCCTTGGCTTGCATCGGAAATCGGCAAGCTTGGCATTGCCGTGACGCCCAGCGTTGGCAATTTCCTGCTGCTGCATTTCCCGAAAGAAAAACCGGTGGACCGCGCCGATGCTTTTCTCCTCGACCGCGGTATCGTAGCCCGCCGTATGGAAGCCTACGGCTTGCCCGCAGCCTTGCGGCTCACAGTGGGCGATGAAGAAGCCAACTGCGCCGTAGTCGCGGCCTTGAAGGAGTTCATGGCGTGAGCGCGGAATTTGAACGCATCGCCGTACTGGGCATTGGCCTTATCGGCTCATCCATTTGCCACGCGGTGAAGAAATTTGGCGGGGCAAAGGACATCGTCGGCCACGCCAAAAGTGCAGAAACGCGAAAGATCGCACTAGAACTGGGTTTGGTTTCGAAGGTGTTCGACAGTCCGGTTGACGCGGTGAAGGGCGCTGACCTTGTGATCCTCTGCGCGCCAATCGGTGCCTGCGGCGCGATTGCAGCAGCCATCGGGCCTACCATTGAACCCGGCGCCATTGTCACTGACGTGGGTTCGGTAAAGGGCGCCATTGTCAGGGACTGCGCCCCGCATATTCCCAAGCACGCCCATTTCATTCCGGGCCATCCCATTGCCGGCACTGAGCAGTCAGGCCCGCGCTCCGGCTTTGCCGATCTTTTCCAGAATCGCTGGTGCATCCTAACGCCGCTGCCCGGCACCGATGAAGCCATTGTGGCGAAACTTGAAAACTTCTGGCAGCGCCTCGGCTCAAAGATCGACCGCATGTCGGTCGAGCATCATGATCTCGTCCTCGCTATGACCAGCCATCTGCCGCACTTGATCGCCTATAATTCCGTGGCAACCGCCGCCGACCTTGAGGAAGTGACCCAGTCCGAAGTCGTCAAGTTCTCCGCCGGCGGTTTCCGCGACCTGACGCGCATCGCCGCTTCTGATCCCACCATGTGGCGTGATGTCTTCCTCAATAACAAGGAAGCCGTGCTCGAAATGCTGGGCCGCTTCATGGAAGAACTGTCCATGCTGCAGCGGGCCATCCGCTGGGGCGACGGCGAGACGCTCTTCAACCTCTTCACGCGGGCCCGCGAAATTCGCAAGGGCATTATCGCGGCAGGCCAGGATACGGCTGCCCCGGACTTCGGCCGCGATCCCAGCCACAAGGGCTGAGACTTGGCCGTGAACGAAGAGCGCTGGGTCTTTGCCTATGGCTCGCTGATCTGGAATCCCGGCTTTGAATTCGAGCGCTGCCTGCCCGCGAAGCTTCGCGGCTATCACCGCAAGCTCTGCGTCTATTCCTTCCACTATCGCGGCAATCCGGACACACCGGGCCTGGTCTTCGGCCTCGACCGCGGTGGCTCCTGCCAGGGCGTTGCCTACAAGATTGCCGCCTCGAACTGGCCCGCCGTTCATGAGTACCTGACAAAGCGAGAGCTCATCACCGAGGTCTATCGCGAGGTCATAAAGCCCGTGACGCTGGCCAATGGCGGCGGCACCGTTCACGCCCTCACCTATGTGGTCAACCACGGCCATCCCCAATGCGCCCGCACCCTCAAGGATGAAATCATCTTGCAGCTGGTGAGGCAGGGTCATGGGGAGGCGGGCTTCAATATCGACTATGTCCGCGCCACCCACCGCAAACTGGCAGAATTAGGCATCCGTGACGACAATTTGGATCGGATTGCCACCCTTCTCGACAGCTAGCCAAAAGGTCGCATTCGACTGCCTGACGCCGTTGCCGGAATTGACTATCGCAGGCCCCACCCCTAGAGGTTCCGCCACATTTCCAGGGAGCTGTCTATGAAGGTTCTGGTCGCGGTCAAACGCGTCGTTGACTACAACGTGAAGATCAGGGTGAAGGCCGATGGCTCTGGCGTCGAGCTTGCCAACGTCAAGATGTCCATGAACCCCTTTGACGAGATCGGCGTCGAGGAAGCCATCCGCCTCAAGGAGCAGGGCAAGGCCACGGAAGTGGTTGCCATCACCATCGGTCCCGCCCAGGCCCAGGAGACACTCCGCACTGCCCTTGCCATGGGTGCCGACCGCGCCATTCTCGTAAAGCATGATGACTATGTGGAACCGCTCTCGGTCGCCAAAATTCTGAAGGGCGTGGTCGAGGTTGAAAAGCCAGAGATTGTCATTCTCGGCAAGCAGGCCATCGATGATGACGCCAACCAGACGGGCCAGATGCTGGCCGCGCTCTTGGGCTGGCCTCAGGCCACCTTCTGCTCGAAGCTTGAGCCTGGCTCTGGTGAAGCCAAGATCACCCGCGAGATCGACGGCGGTCTGCAGGAGATCAAGGTCAAGATGCCGCTTATTGTGACAACCGATCTTCGCCTCAACCAGCCGCGCTATGCCTCGCTCCCCAACATCATGAAGGCGAAGAAGAAGCCACTCGATGAAAAGACGCCGGCCGACTTCGGCGTCAACCCCGCACCGCGCTTGAAAGTGGTGAAGACCGAAGACCCGCCCAAGCGCCTGGCTGGCGTCAAGGTGAAGTCCGTCAGTGAACTTGTGGGTAAGCTCAAGGAAGCAGGAGCAATCTGATCATGGCCGTTCTTCTGATTGCCGAACACGATAACAAGTCGCTGAAAGACTCAACTCACAAGGCGCTGACCGCCGCAGCACAAATGGGTGGCGATGTCCATGTCCTCGTCGCTGGAAACAACGCGAACAGCGCCGCCGCACAGGCCGCGAAGCTTCAGGGTGTGAAGAAGGTGCTGCATGTTGAGAGCGCCGCTCTTGAGCGCCCGCTGGCCGAGCCGATGGCCGCAACCATTGTTTCACTTGCGGGTAACTACGATCACATCGTTGCGCCTGCCACCACCAATGGCAAGAATTTCATGCCGCGCGTGGCGGCACTGCTCGATGTGATGCAGGTCTCCGATATTTCCGAAGTGAAATCCGCCGACACATTCGTCCGCCTGATCTATGCCGGTAATGCCGTGCAAACTGTTCAGTCCACGGACAAAAAGAAGATTATCACCGTGCGCACCGCCTCCTTTGCTGCCACCGGCGAAGGAGGTTCTGCCGCTATCGAGAAAGTAAATGCCGCCGCCGATCCCGGTCTCTCGTCCTATCTCGGTGAGAACCTGACGAAGTCCGACCGTCCCGAACTCACCTCCGCGAAGATCATCGTTTCCGGCGGCCGCGGCATGCAGAACGGTGAGAACTTCAAGATGCTCGAAGCGGTGGCGAAGAAGCTCAACGCCGCCGTCGGTGCTTCACGCGCTGCCGTGGACGCAGGCTATGTGCCTAATGACTATCAGGTTGGCCAGACCGGCAAGGTCGTCGCCCCCGATCTCTATATTGCCGTCGGCATCTCCGGCGCCATCCAGCACCTCGCCGGCATGAAGGATTCCAAGGTCATCGTTGCCATCAACAAGGACGAGGAAGCCCCCATCTTCCAGGTGGCGGACTTTGGCCTCGTGGCCGACCTCTTCCAAGCCGTGCCGGAACTGGAAACGGAACTGGGCAAGCTCGGCAAATAGCCCTTCTTGAAGGGTGGTGCCGCGCCGTCGCACATCCGCGATGGCGCTTGCAGAGCGCACCTCAGGAGACTAGGTTCTGCGCTCTTGTGTGGATTTCCCAAAAAAACAAGACGAAAAACATCGTATGAAGATTGAATCCGTTGGCGTGATCGGCGCCGGCCAGATGGGATCCGGCATCGCCCATGTCTGTGCACTGGCAGGCATGAAAGTGGGCCTCCACGACATGAGCCAGGAGCGCATTGATCAGGGCCTTGCCCAGATCGCCGGCAACATGGCTCGCCAGGTCAAGTCAGGAAAGATAAGCGAAGCCGATCGCACCGCTGCAATGGCCCGCATTTCACCCGTGTCTGCCTTTTCCGGGTTCGGTTCCCATGACTTTGTCATCGAGTCCGCCACCGAAAAGGAGCAAGTGAAGCAGCAGATCTTCACCGATCTTTGTCCGCACTTGAAACCCGAAGCGCTGCTCGGCTCCAACACTTCGTCAATTTCCATCACGCGCCTTGCTGCCGGTACAGACCGCCCGGAAAAATTCATGGGTGTTCACTTCATGAATCCGGTGCCCGTGATGGAACTCGTCGAGCTCATCCGCGGCATCGCCACCGATGACAAGACCTTTGTCTCGGTGAAGGAGTTTGCCTCGGCGCTCAACAAGATTATCGCCGTCTCAGAAGACTTCCCAGCCTTCATCGTCAATCGCATTTTGATGCCGATGATCAATGAGGCGGTCTACACGCTCTATGAGGGCGTTGGCACGGTGG
>JAIBJH010000157.1 GCA_020029455.1 Hyphomicrobiales bacterium | reverse complement strand
CGCCTGCGGGCATTCCATGAATCCAGGAAGGGCAGTTTGGCCGAGAGGATGGCGGCCTGAAGGGCATCAAGCCTGCGATTATTGCCGATGAGATCGTGAATGTCGGCATGGCCGTCGCGGCGGCCATGGTTCGCAAACGATCTGGCGAAGTCAGCGATACGGTGCGAATTGGTTATCACAGCTCCGGCGTCACCGAAGGCGCCCAGATTCTTGCCTGGATAGAAACTGAAACAACCGGCATCGCCAAATGTGCCAACCGTTTGTCCATTCCATTTTGCACCATGTGCCTGCGCTGCGTCCTCGATGATCCACAGCTTATGCCTGCCGGCAAAGGCCATGATGTCTGTCATGTTCGCCGGCTGTCCAAACAAGTGGACAGGGATCGCGCCAACAGTGTTCTTTGTGAGCGCGTTACCGAGGGTTTCCGCCGTGACCAGAAGGGATGCGGGATCGACATCTACCGCCACGGGGTTTGCACCAACGGCTGCGACCGCTTCCCAGGTCGCAATGAACGTATTGGCTGGAACCAGAATGTCATCGCCCGGACCGGCGCCAAGCGCACGGAGCGCAAGCTCCAGGGCTGCGGTGCCGTCGCTCACACCGACACAGAAACGAGAGCCGCAATAGGAAGCCCATTGTGACTCGAAATCCTGTACACGCCGCCCGCCGATGAAGGCGGACTCTGCTGTTATCGCGCGCCACGCTTCGGCTATGCCTTGGGCGGCTTCGGCGTTCATCGCTCCAAGATCGAGAAATGGAATGTTCTTGTTCAATTTGGACCTCAAGTAGTTTTTAGTGCACGGGCACTGCCCCGCGATTTTTGACGAGCACCGGTTTGCCGGTGGCGATGGACAGATCGATTGCTTCGAGAACCCTCACGACTTCGACACCCGAATGCGTTTGCGTGGAATCTCGCGAAGGGTTCAGCAGGCCCTCGACGAACTTGCGATCCTCGATATGAAGGGGTTCCTCGTAGTCAATCTTCGGGATGATCACATCACCACGGTTGTAAGTGGCGGCGGGCAGATCAATTGCAACTGCTGAACGCGTAACTGGAATCGTCTGCAATTTGACGCTGTGGTCGAAAATCTTGAGTTTTTCCTCCGCCACATCGTCGAACACCGCCATTTTTTTGCTGCCGACAATCGTGAGCTGGCGCACGCGCCGGGGGTCGGTCCACGAATTGAAACCTGTTCCGACGATGCCGTTCTCAGGGTATTCGAGCTGAAAGTGCGCCACATCAATCATGTTTCCGCCGGCGCAGGAAACACCCCATGCACGCACCGAACGTGGTGTCTCATTGAGCAGAAAATTCATGATGGAGATGTCGTGTGGGGCAAGGTCCCAGATGACGTTCACATCCGTTCTGTAGAGACCGAGATTAAGCCTCTCGGAATGGAGGTAGCGGATCTCGCCAAACTCACCCGCGACGATGCGCCTGCGCAGATCGTGGACGATCGGGTTGAACTCATAGGTATGACCCGCAACAACCGCTGCTCCGTTTCGCTTGCCTATCCTGACAAGGCGCTGCGCGTCCCTGAGCGAGGTTGTGATTGGCTTTTCGATAAGTACGCTTTTGCCGGCGCGCAATGCCAGGGCGGCGACCTCAACATGGTTGTGAGGAGGGGTCGCCACGATGACCCCGTCCACAAACCTCAGGACGCCGGCGAGATCGGGCGCCACGGTGGCATTGGGAAACGCGGTCTTCATTTGATCGCGCGTCTGGCTGTTCGCATCGACCGCAAATACCTGACTGACGCTGGGCAGCCCGGAGAGCACGCGAACATGCTTGGATCCCCAGTAACCGCATCCGACAACCGCAACCGCAGCCGATGTCTTGGTGATAGGGCGCCTTTGAATGGAAGTTGTGGTTAACGCGTGGCCAGCGGACTCTCTGAGCATTTAGTCACCCAATGAACGGACCTTGGCCACAAGGATCCGGACGCATCAATGTTGAGATGCCGCGTTGCTCAGAGTTAACAATCGGCTAATGATTTAGTCGAGAACAATACAAAATTTTGGTTAAGTTTGAGCGGTTGGGTGGTCAGATCCGGCTAATAGAATCAAATTCTACCAGACCCACGGGTGGAGTGTAGGAATATTTAGCAATTCACCACGCGGTGTAAAGGACTAATTTCACAGGTAGGATCGGCTGCAATTCTGGCAGGTTCCGCAATTTGGAGCCTGCACCCAACCAGCTGCGAGGAACATCGATTGAAGTGCAAACCCAAAGATGACGAGGGTGCCTTACAGTGGCCGTGAACTGGTCGCCCCGATGTGTGGGGGCCATGTTCCATCACCGCCGCTTGCCCCCGGGCAGCCCGCCACACCCCATGCGTCCATAGGGCGTGGACAGGCTGGCGCGCCGGGCAAGCGTCCTCGCTTTTCCGGATGATTTCGGCTCCATCCGGTGAGCACATATTCACGATGTCAATCAGCAAGGGGGATTGCTCCCCAAGTTCAAGTCCTAACATAGGACAGCTTTCACATAATGCCAAGAACAAAATAGGAACTTTTTTCAGAACCCGATTTGGCCGGCGCATGCCCGAGGCCGAGAGAGGAAAAAGGGACCCAATGGTAGTGGCGGAGGGGGAGGGATTCGAACCCCCGGAGGGCTTGCACCCTCAACGGTTTTCAAGACCGCCGCAATCGACCACTCTGCCACCCCTCCGCAGGGCCGGATAAGCCGAAGCCGCGTCCCTTTAGCACGCAGACTCCTTGAAGCAAGCCCAGCGGCGGCTAGTCCGCGTAGGTTGGGTCTTGGCCATCCAGGATCGCCTTCATCTCAGCGAAGTGCGAATGGAACTGGTCCCTGTCAGCCTCCCATTCGCGTGCCGTCTTCTCGGCAACTTCGGGCGTCATCACATGAAGCGGTTTTCCCGTCTGGTAGGCCAGCACGAGATTGCGGCAAGCCCGCTCCAGGTAATAGGTGAGGTCAAAAGCTTCCGCCACGGTCGGAGCACAGACCAGCACACCGTGGTTACCCATCATCATGATGGACTTGTTCCCGATGAGGGTGGAAAGCCTGTCGCCCTCTGCATCCGTGTTAGCCATGCCGCCATAGTTCATGTCGTATGCCACGCGATTGTAGAAACGCGCCGTATTCTGGTCGATGGGCTTGATCTCGGGGTCGGCGAGCGACGCGACCGCCGTGGCATAAGCCGGATGCAAATGCACGATGCAACGGGCATGCGGAAGGTTTGCATGAAGACGGCCATGCAGCAACCAAGCCGTGAGGTCCGGTGCATCCGGCCTCTCCATCGCCGACTTGTCCCTCGCATCAAGCAGCAGAAGATCCGAGGCCCGGATCCGCGAGAAGTGCTTCCAGCGCGGGTTCATCAGGAATTGCCGGCCGTCCGGCGACACCGCAAGGCTGAAATGATTGGCAACGGCTTCGTGCCAATCGTAATGGACAGCGAGCCGGAAGGCGGCAGCAAGATCGACCCGAAGCCGCTTTTCGGCCTCTCCCGTTTCCTCTGCCCGGTGCAGTTTTCTGACGTCTCCCATGTTCCTCACTCCAAACGTTGATGCAGCTGCGTCACCTTAACAGCCGCGGTAGCTGCAGGCAATTTGCCTCAGGAACCGGCCAGACCCGCAAGTTGCATTTGGGTGAGGGATATTGCAAAGTTGCGGAAGTGGCGGGCAAATTTGTAAATTGGCGAGGCAGGGCAGCACTGCCTCTGCCGCGCAATGAGGTTCCTGTGTTGCGGATATTCGGCAGCACTGCACGGCGTGCAGCACCACTCCTGGTTCTTCTTCTTGCTGGATCGGCATTGGCCCAGACAGCTGGCTTTGACGGCCTGACCTTCATCAAGAAATTGAAGCTTGCCAGGGCAGGGGATGTGGAAGCCCAACTCTCCGTCGCTATCGACTACGAACAGGGCTTGAACCAGGCGCGGAAGGACCCCGCTCAGGCCGCACGATGGTTTCGTGAGGCGGCGCTTGCCGGAAATCTCGATGCCCAGTTCCGTCTTTCCAGGCTGATCACCAAAGGCGCGCCAGGATTGGCCAGTGACCTGCCGACCGCCATCAAGCTGCTGCAGGACGCAGCCAACAGGGGCTACGCTCAGGCCCAGAATGAGCTGGGAATTCGTTTGCAGAAGGGTGATGGCCTCGCAGCCGATCCGGCTGCCGCCGCGCAGATGTTTCAGAAGGCTGCCGTACAGGGCAACATTCAGGCGCAGGTGAACCTGGGTCTTCTCCAGATCAGAGGGTTGGGCTTGAAGCAGGACTTCGACGCGGCGTTCAAGCTCTTTGAAGAGGCCTCCGCGACAGGAGATCCGTGGGCCCTGAACAATCTGGGCAGCATGTATGAAATGGGCTGGGGAACGGCCGCGGACAAGGCCAAGGCGCGCTCGCTCTATGAGCAGGCGGCGGCCAAGGGAAACACTCTGGCCCAGGAAAACCTCAAACGCCTGACCGCAGCCGCGTCCACAGCTATAACTCAACCGTGACCAGAGGCTGTAGGCTTAGCGCTTTTGCAACCCCAGAAGTTGTGTTAGCTTGCGGGCCAAATAACAAGGCAGGGGCCCAAAAATGGCGCAGGAAAAACCCCAGAACCTGCAGGATACATTCCTCAATCACGTCAGAAAGACCAAGGTTCCCGTGACCGTCTTTTTGGTCAACGGCGTGAAATTGCAGGGTATTATTACCTGGTTTGACAATTTCTGCCTGCTTCTGCGCCGTGATGGGGTCTCGCAGCTGGTCTATAAGCATGCCATCTCCACCATCATGCCGGGCGGCCCCATAAGCCTGTTTGACGACGAGAGCGCCAGTAATTGAGTGTGATTGGCCGCAACGCGCAGCCCGGTAGCAAGCGTCGAAAGAAGCCCAAAGCCACCTTTCTGGAGAAGACAGTAGAAGGGGAAGGTGATTCGGGCCGCGCCTACATTGTTCATGTCGAGCCCAAGGGCCAGCAGCACACTTCCAAGGGGCGGACCGGCCAGGACAAGCTTGAGGAAGCAGTAGGCCTAGCTCAGGCTATTGGCCTCGCCATCGCGGGGCAGGAGATTGTCCCGCTGCTGCATCCGACACCAGCGACGCTGCTTGGCACGGGCAAGGTGGACGAAATTACAGGACGTGTGGCCGAAACCGAAGCCGGCATCGCCATTGTCAACGGCCAACTGTCTCCCATTCAGCAAAGGAACCTGGAAAGAGCCTGGAAGGCCAAGGTGCTTGATCGCACCGGGCTGATTCTCGAAATTTTCGGCGAGCGGGCGAGCACCAAGGAAGGCATTCTCCAAGTCGAACTCGCTCACCTGCAATATCAGAAGGGCAGGCTGGTGCGATCCTGGACACACCTGGAGCGCCAGCGCGGCGGCTTTGGTTTCATGGGCGGCCCCGGTGAACGCCAGATCGAGGCCGACAGGCGGTTGATTCAGGAACGCATCACCAGGCTGCAGCGGGAACTCGGTGGTGTGGTCAAGACCCGTGGCCTTCATCGCAAGGGCAGATCACGCGTGCCCTTTCCGATTGTGTCTCTTGTTGGCTACACCAACGCCGGCAAGTCGACTTTGTTCAACCGGCTGACCGGGGCAAGGGTGCTTGCCAAGGACTTGCTGTTTGCAACCCTCGACCCAACCATCCGAACTATCAAACTCCCGCAGGGGCGGAAGATCGCACTGTCGGATACAGTTGGCTTCATCTCTGATCTTCCCACCAGCTTGATCGCCGCTTTTCGCGCGACCTTGGAGGAGGTTGTCTCCGCCGATGTCATTTTGCATGTGCGCGATGTGAGCCATCCGGAAACCGATGCTCAAGCCGACGACGTGCTGAAAGTCTTGGATCAGTTGGGTCTGACGGAAGGCAAGCGCAGCCACATCATCGAGGTCTGGAACAAGGCGGATCTGCTTGAACCCTTGGAATTTGCCTCGCGGGAAACAACCGCGGCCAGGCGCGACGATTGCGTTTTGATATCCGCTGTCAATGGCGAAGGCATGGATCGCCTCCTGCAACTGATTGAACGCAAGCTGTCGCAGGGCGAGACGCTCTATAGCGTGACATTGCAGGCAGCCGACGGCGAAGGCCTCGCCTGGTGCCACGAAAGGGCTGAAGTCATCGACCGAAAAACAATGAAGGACGGCCGCATGAAATTGAAGCTTCGCATGACGACCGATCGGGCAGGCCAGGCCGCAAGCAGGTTTGGCCGGTCATTCAGGAAAATTGCCTCAACCTAGATTCCTTCGGACTTTGCCTTGTTCCAGAGGCTGTCCATCTCGGCGAGATCAGATTGAGCAGGCGTCTTGCCGATGCGGGAAAGCTCAGACTCGATGAAGGCGAACCGCCGTTCGAATTTCCGGTTGGCGTCGCGCAAAGCTTCTTCGGAACTTGGCTTGCAGCTTGATGGCGCGCATCAATGCGGGCAGGGCCTGTGCCACGCCAGCCAGAGTAGCTTTTTCATCTCCCGGCTTTTTCTCAGTGGCCTTGTTCTTCTCCCAGAAGCCTTTCGCTGCGCCAGCGGACCTGGCGCTTTCATCGCCAAACACATGAGGGTGCCGCCGTATCATCTTCCGGTTCACGCCTTCCAACACATCATCCAGTGTAAAGCTGCCTTCCTCAGCCGCCATCTGGGCGTGATAGACGGGCTGCAAGAGCAGGTCGCCCAACTCCTCGCAAAGTTCCTTCATGTCGTCGCGCTCTATGGCGTCGGCAACCTCATAGGCCTCTTCAATTGTGTAAGGCGCGATGGTCACAAAATTCTGCTCAAGGTCCCACGGGCAACCGGTGTCCGGCGTACGCAGCGCCGACATGATGGCGCGGAGCGTATCGAGCGAGCGCATGTCCATCGACAGCACCCGCAGGGGCTCGCGTTCGAAGGGGGACGGCTCGCTGGCGCGTTC
>JAIBJH010000156.1 GCA_020029455.1 Hyphomicrobiales bacterium | reverse complement strand
ACGGGGGATATCGGACTTCATTCGGTTGCGAGTTCTACGCTGCACATAGTAGTGATCTTGGCGACAGAACACGAGATGTAGAGTTCCAAGTCAGTGTTGAGTTTGACGGCGCGGGAAGAGGCAAGGTCCGGCGCATGGGGAAGGATTCGGGCATGAATGAGATTGCGGCAGCTGCAGGCGGAGAAAAGCTCACCTGGACGGAAGACCGTGTCGAAGTGCTGAAGAAGCTTTGGGCCGAAGGCCTCAGCGCCAGCCAGATCGCCGCAAAGCTCGGCCATGGTGTCACGCGCAATGCGGTGATCGGCAAGGTGCATCGCCTTAATCTCGCCGGACGGCAGACAGCGCCGCGCACGCAATCGCCGCGCACCGTCACGCGGAAAGAGCGCGTGCCCGGAATGGGCGGCATGCGCTCGCCCTCTCAGCCTTCGCTGCCGACGGCAGGAGCGAACGCGCTCAAGAGTTATGCCAGTCCCCAGATGAACCCGCGTCTTGCGCCATTACCGGAACCCAAGCCCTTGCGGCTTGTGGATTTGCCGAAGGATGGACGCATCACCATTCTTCATCTGTCGGACAAGACCTGCAAATGGCCTATCGGCGATCCCAACCATGAGGACTTTTGCTTCTGCGGTCACTCGCCGCGTGATGGTTCGCCCTATTGCGAATATCATGCACGCATCGCCTATCAGCCCGCGCAGGAAAGGCGCATGCGCCGCGCCTGAGATTCTGGTTCAATGCCGGGATGACGGACGCCCACGAGACAATCGATCCCGGCATGCTGGCCTTCTATAAGGCCCTTTCCGCCAAGACACCTGCCGGTTCCGAACACTGGCCGCTCGACAGGCAGCGCGCCACATGGAATGCGGTGTGCGCGGAATTCCGCGCGCCTTATCCCGACGACATTGATGTTATCGAAGTGAATGCCAATGGCGTTGCGTGCCGTTTGTTCAAGCCGAAAACAGCAGATCCATATCCATCTGTGATTTACGGTCATGGCGGCGGCTGGGTTCTGGGTGGGCCAGACACGCACAGCGACATGTGCGCGGAACTGGCAGAGGCCGCACAATGCGGCGTGCTGTTGCTCGACTACAGGCTGGCTCCCGAACATCCCTATCCGGCGCAACTTGAGGATTCACTCAGGGCCTGGCGCTGGGTGCGAGAACAAGGTGCGGCACATGGCATGGATGCATCGCGCATCATCGCGGCAGGTGACAGCGCAGGCGGGCAGATGTCTGTGGCGCTCGCACTGGCGCTGCGCGATCTCGGATTGCCGCCACTTCAAGGCATGGTGCTGATCTATCCCGTGCTGGGCGCCAGCATGGAGACGGCGTCCTACATCCGCAACGCCAACGCGCCATGCCTGACGCGCGATGAAATGAAGTTCTTTCTTGAAAGTTTTCTCGGTCCCCAGGGTTCGCCCGCTTGGCGCGATGAAAAGGCCGTGCCACTTCTGGCGCAGTCACTTGAAGGCCTGCCGCCAGCCTTCATTACGGTGGCGGCCCATGATCCGCTTTACGATGATGGCGTGATGTTCCAAGAGAGGCTTCTTGCAGCGGGCATTCCGTCCACGCTGCGGCGCGAGCCTGCGCTCGCCCATTCCTATATGCGTGCGCGGCATCACAGTGCACCCGCAATGGAAGGTTTCAAGGCCATCGCTGAAGCCTTGCGCAAGATGGCGCACAGTTGATGTTCGTCATCCCCTGCAAGGGCGAAGCCTCCGCATTCACCCCACTCCAGAGGAGAAGGGTGAATATTCGCCGGGATGACGATCAATTGTGGGGCGTTGCCTTCACTTGCAAACGTGCGGCGTGGAGCAACGGCTCGGTGTAACCATTGGGCTGTTCGCGGCCCTTGAAGACGAGATCGCAAGCGGTCTTGAAGGCGATGGAGCCATCGAAATCGGGCGCCATGGGCTTGTAGAGCGGATCGCCGGCGTTCTGTCTGTCCACGACCATCGCCATCTGGCGCATGATTTCCGTCACGGTCTCCTTGCCGACGATGCTGTGATGCAGCCAGTTGGCGATGTGCTGCGATGAAATACGCAAAGTCGCGCGGTCTTCCATCAGGCCCACATTGTTGATGTCGGGGACCTTGGAACAGCCGATGCCCTGGTCTATCCAGCGCACCACATAACCGAGAATTCCTTGCGCATTGTTCTCGACCTCGCGGCGGACCTGCACCTCACTCCATTTGCGGAAAGATGCGACGGGAATATCAAGCAGCGCATCCACATGGGCTCGAGCGCCGCCGACCGTAAGTTTCTTCTGCACGGAAAAGACATCGACCTTGTGATAGTGCAGTGCGTGGAGCGTTGCCGCCGTGGGGGACGGCACCCAGGCGCAATTGGCACCGGCTTTCGGATGTTCGATCTTCTGTTCGAGCATGGCCGCCATCAAATCGGGGGCGGCCCACATGCCCTTACCAATCTGGCCCTTGCCGGAAAGGCCGCAGGCGAGGCCCACATCGACATTGCGGTTTTCATAGGCGGTGATCCAGCCCTTGCGTTTGATGAAATCCTTGCGGCTGAAGGGGCCTGCCTCCATGGAGGTGTGGATTTCATCACCGGTGCGGTCGAGGAAGCCCGTGTTGATGAAGGCCACGCGGTGCCTGGCAGCACGGATACATTCCTTGAGGTTGACGGAGGTGCGGCGTTCCTCATCCATGATGCCGAGCTTCACTGTATATTGCGGAAGTCCCAGCACCCTCTCGACGCGGGTGAATGTCTCGTCGGCGAAGGCCACTTCCTCGGGCCCATGCATCTTGGGCTTCACCACATAGACGGAACCATGTCGCGCGTTGCGCAGTCCATCCGTTTTCTTCAGGTCATGCATGGCAACGAGCGTCGTCACCATGGCATCCATCAGGCCTTCGGGAATTTCCTTGCCTTCAGCGTCGCGGACGGCGGGCGTGGT
Source organism: Hyphomicrobiales bacterium (assembly GCA_020029455.1). Lineage (GTDB taxonomy): Bacteria > Pseudomonadota > Alphaproteobacteria > Rhizobiales > Aestuariivirgaceae > Aestuariivirga. The sequence continues at coordinate 3,567 of JAIBJH010000156.1, read as the reverse complement.
CATGAGGTGGCCGACATTGCGCACCCAGAGCAGCGCCCGGCCTTTCAGCGAAAATGGCTTGCCATCGGGGCCGATGAATTCGCGGTCGGGGTTGAGTCGGCGCGTCATGGTGCGGCCAGCCTTCTCGAAATCCGCCGAAAGGTCGCCCTTCATCAAACCGAGCCAATTGGCGTAAGCTCCGATCTTGTCCTCGGCATCGACGCAAGCAACCGAGTCTTCGCAATCCATGATGGCCGAGAGGGCGCTTTCGATCGCCACATCAGCGAGCAGCGCCTGGTCACGGCTGCCGATGAAATGCGCCCGGTCGAAAACCAATTCCACATGGAGGCCGTTGTTGCGGAGAAGGATTGAATCCGGTGCTCTCGGATTGCCGCGGAAGCCCACAAATTTCTCCGGCTGCAGCAGCGGCAGGTCATCCACCAGCAGCGCGCCGTCCTTCACCTGGTAACGCCGCACATCGGCATGGCTTGTGCCTTGAATGGGAAAGGCCTCGTCGAGGAAGACGCGAACACGCGCAACCACGCGGGCGCCCCGGCCCCGGTCATAGCCTCCGGCGGGTGGGGCCGAACCCATGGCATCAGTGCCGTAGAGGCAATCATAGAGTGAGCCCCAGCGGGCATTGGCGGCATTCAGCGCATAGCGGGCGTTGGTGACGGGCACGACCAACTGTGGGCCTGCGACGGAGGCAATTTCAGGATCAACGTTTTTCGTTTCGACCTGGAAGTCCGCACCTTCCGGCAGCAGATAGCCAATCTCTTCGAGGAAGGTTTTTTGGGCGGCGATGCTGGCGCCCTGGTTCCTCCGGTGCCAGTCATCGATCCTGGCCTGCAATTCATCCCGCTTGGCAAGCAGTGCGTGGTTCTTCGGCGCGAGATCATTCACAAGATCGGAAAAGCCGGCCCAGAACCGCTTTGCGTCAATACTCGTTCCGGGAATGGCGGCCTCTTCAATGAACCGTGCCAAGCTCAAATCAACCTGCAAGCGGGCCTTCGTCACAAACTCAGGTCTTTTGGTCATCAAGTTCTTCCGGAATGGTTTGCGGACGGGGGCCGCCAAAAGCCCAGTCCAACAGTTCCACGGTGTGCACAATGGGCACGCTGATAGCATCCTGCAATTGGGCGATACAGCCGATATTGCCGGTCGCCACGAGTTGCGGCGTGATGGAAGCAATATTGCGGACTTTGCGTAGCTTCAGTTGCGCGGCGATGGCCGGCTGAAGGATGTTGTAGGTGCCCGCCGAGCCGCAGCAGAGATGGCCTTCCGGCACTTCCAGCACGGTGAAGCCCGCCTTCTTCAGAAGCTCGCGCGGCTCGGCGTTGATCTTCTGGCCGTGCTGCATGGAACAGGCGGAGTGATAGGCGACGCGCAGATTCATTTTGGCAGGCGGAAGCTCAAGCCGCGCCAGGAATTCGGTGATGTCCAGCGCCTTGGAAGAAATGGCGCGGGCTTTCTCTGCATAGGCCGGATCAAGGCGCAGGAGATGGCCATAGTCCTTGATGGTGGTGCCACAACCGGAAGCCGTGATGATGACATGATCGACATTGGCCGCGGTCCACTGGTCGATGGAGCGGCGGGCGCGGGCCAGTGCGTCTTCCTTTTTGCCCATGTGCAGCGTGATGGAGCCGCAGCAGCTTTCGCCTTCCGTTACCACGACCTCATAGCCGAAGCGGGTCAGCAGCCGGATCGTGGCGGCATTGATGGCGGGATCGAGAACGCTTTGGACGCAACCCTGCAGCAGCGCCACGCGTCCCTTCTTCATTGCTATCGCCGGATAGAGGCAGGGCGCGCCAACGTTTTCCGGCCTTGGCAAGTGGCGCGGCACCAGCTCGAGCATTGCCGCAATCCGCTTTTCAAGAAGTCCTGCGAGCGGTTTTGCCAATCTCGCGGCGATGAGTGACAGGCGGAACAGCGCAGGCCGTGGCATGATGTAAGCCAAGAGCGTGCGCAACAGTCTATCGGCCACGGGCCGCGTGTAAGTCTCCTCCACATGGGCGCGGGCTTGGTCGATCAGGTGCATGTAGTTGACGCCCGAAGGGCAGGTGGTCATGCAGGCGAGGCAGGAGAGGCAGCGGTCAATGTGCTTGGTGGTTTCTGCGGTGGCGGGCTCGCCCTTCTCCAGCATTTCCTTGATGAGGTAGATGCGGCCCCGGGGACTGTCGAGCTCATCGCCCAAGAGCACATAGGTGGGGCAGGTCGCCGTGCAGAAGCCGCAATGGACGCATGAGCGCAGAATGGCATTGGCTTCCGCGATTTCAGGATTGGCGAGCTGTGCCGCCGAAAAGTGAGTCTGCATCAGCGGCTCTCCACCATGCGCGACGGATTGAGTTTCGCCAATGGATCGAGGGCCGCCTTCACGCGCATTGAAAGTGCAGCAAGCGCCGGCGGCTGCGGCTGGAAAACAGGAATGCGGCTGCGCAACTTTTCTGGTGCACGGAAGAGCATGGCATGGCCCTCCTTCAGGGACCCGCGCACTGCTGCTTCACCGCCATCGGGCGAAGGCTCAAGCACCAGCCAGACAAGGCCACCGCCCCAATCCAGAAAATACTTGCCCGATGCCGATGCGAAGACACGCTTCACATAGTCAGCACCATCGGAGGGCGGAACGCTGACGCGCCAGATGATGCTGTTCATCTTGAAAGGAAGTACCGTCACGTCGCGGATTGCAGCCCAAAGCTTGCGAGATTCTGCTGGGCTCAGTGCTTCACTCTTCATCCCCAATAGTTTTGACAAGGTGTCGCGCCTTGCCTTCACTGAGATGCTAATGCCTTCGAGCCGGAGATATGTGCCCTGCCCCGGCACATGGGCGGCGGCAGAGACATCGCATGGTGATTGTAGTGCCCTGCTCATAAGAGAAACCGGAGCATCAGCCTTGATAACAAGAGTCGTTTCCGTTTCTGGCGCGGGCAGTACCTTGAAGGTGATACGCGTGAGCGCAGACAGAGTGCCCCAGGAGCCTGCCATCAGTTTTGACACGTCATAACCCGTGACATTCTTCATCACGCGCGAACCCAGCCTGAAGAACTCGCCCCTGCCAGTGACGCCGCGGATACCCAAAACATGATCGCGCACGCTTCCGGCCTTGATGCGGCGCGGCCCGGCAAATCCTGTCGCCAACATGCCGCCAATTGTACCAGCGTTCTTGCTGCCGAGCAGCACAGAGAAATCAGGGGGCTCAAAAGCGAACATCTGATTTTTGGCTGCCAAGAGCTTCCGGACTTCAGAGAGAGGCGTTGCGGCGCCCGCTTCGAAGATCAATTCCTCCGGTTCGTAAAGTTCAACGTCCTTGAATTTGGCGAGCGAGAGAACCGGCATTTCCGCCATGGGGTGGCCCAGCATGATTTTTGTGCCAGTACCGCGCACAGCAAAAGGACCGCCCCTCTCGATGATTTCGGCAAGCTCCAATTCACTTGCGGGCGAAAAGGTCTTGGGCATCAGAAGCGCGGAAGCTCGGGGAAGGCGAGCTTTCCTTTATGCACATGCATGCGGCCCAATTCAGCGCAGGCGTGGAGCACCGGAAAGACCTTGCCCGGGTTGAGGAGGCCCTTCACATCGAAAGCGCATTTAAGG
>JAIBJH010000155.1 GCA_020029455.1 Hyphomicrobiales bacterium | reverse complement strand
ACACCACAGAAGGCCGCGCCGTGCTGCACACGGCGCTACGCCGCCCCAAGTCCGAGATCATCATTGTCGGCGGTCACAATGTGGTGCACGACGTCCATGATGTGCTGGAGGCCATGGCAGCCTTTGCCACCGAAGTGCGTCGCGGTTCGATCACCGATGTTGTTAACATCGGCATTGGCGGTTCCGATCTCGGCCCCGCCATGGCGACACTCGCACTTGCGCCCTATAATGACGGCCCGCGCTGTCATTTCGTCTCCAATGTCGATGGCGCGCACATCGCCGACACGCTGAAAAATCTGAAGCCCGAAACGACGCTCTTCCTCGTTGCTTCCAAGACCTTCACCACCATCGAGACCATGACCAATGCCAGGACGGCGCGGAAATGGCTCAGTGACGCACTCGGTGAAGAGAAAGTGAGCGAGCATTTCGCCGCCATCTCGACCGCTCTCGACAAGGTGAAGGCCTTCGGCATTTCCGAAAAACGCACCTTCGGCTTCTGGGATTGGGTGGGCGGACGCTATTCGCTCTGGTCGGCCATAGGCCTCTCGCTGACGATCGCCATTGGCCCGCGTCACTTCATGGAGATGCTGAAAGGCGCCCATGCCATGGACCAGCATTTCGCCTCTGCCAAACCGCTGGAAAACTTGCCGATGCTCCTCGGCCTCCTCGGCGTCTGGCACCGCAACATCTGCGGCCTCACCTCCCGCGCCGTCATCCCCTACGACCAGCGCCTGTTGCGCCTTCCAGCCTATCTGCAGCAGCTCGACATGGAATCAAACGGCAAGCGCGTCACCGCGAAAGGCGAGGCCTTGAAGGAAGATACAGGACCTATCGTCTGGGGCGAACCCGGCACCAATGGCCAGCACGCCTTCTTCCAGCTTCTGCACCAGGGCACCACGGTGATCCCCGTGGAATTCCTGATTGCAGCCGAACCTCATGAAAGCGGCATGCGTGTGCACCATGATCTCCTCATCGCCAATTGCCTGGCGCAATCACAGGCCTTGATGAAAGGCCGCACGCCGAAGGAAGCTGAAGCGCAGCTTCTTGCCATGGGTAAATCCAAGGCCGAGGCCAAGGCTCTTGCATCCCATCGTGTCTTCGCCGGCAACCGGCCATCTCTCACCATCGCCTACAAGAAGCTCGACCCCTTCACACTCGGTCGGTTGATTGCGCTCTATGAGCACCGCGTCTTTGTCGAGGCTGCCATTTGGGGCATCAACGCTTTCGATCAATGGGGTGTTGAATTGGGCAAGGAACTGGCAACCGGCCTCCAGCCCGTGGTGGAAGGAAAGCAGGGCACAGAAGGCCTTGATGCTTCGACCGCCGGGTTGATTGCGCATCTTCGGCAATGACCCGGCAAAAACTCGCCAGCAACACTGTCCTGGCCGTGCGGCTTGGACGAAGCTTGGCCGTGGGATGCCTGATTGTCACCCTTGCACTGATCGTTGGAATGGTGGGCTACGCTTATTTTGGCACGATGGAGATGGCACAGGCCTTCGCCAATGCTGCCATGATCCTTTCCGGCATGGGTCCGCTCGACAAGCTGGATACGCCGGCGGGTCAAATCTTCGAGGGTATCTACGCCCTGATCTGTGGCCTGCTCTTCTTTGCCGTGGCAGGCATTGTCCTCGCGCCGCTATTTCACCGCATGCTGCACCGTTTCCACATTGAGGACAGTGAACGTTGAGTGCGGTGAGCGAAGTCTATGTCGGCCTGCTTTATAGCATCGTGATCGGCAAAGGTCTTCGCGTCACCAATGAAGCATTGAAGGAAATCGTCTCGGATTGCGGCTACCGGAATCCACGGCCTTATATCTCTTCGGGCAACGTGGTGTTTGAGGCTAAGAAACAGGCGGTTTCAGCGGTCGAACTTAAACTGGAAGAAGCTTTTCAGCGCCGCTTTGGCAAGAAGATCGACTTCATCGTCAAGTCACGCGAGGAATTTCTTGGTTTGTTGCCCCAGAATCCATGGCCAAGGCTTGCCGCCAAGGATGGCAGCCGCGTCGCGATCAAGATCATGCGTGAAAAGCTCGGCGCGGAACGGACAAAACTGCTGCGCGCCGCGCCAGGGGTTGGCGAAAGGCTTGCCATCGTTGATGGGCACGTCTGGTACTATGTGCCCATGGAAAATGCTGGCTCATCCCTCCATGGCAAGGTGTCGGCCCGCCTCAACGGCATTGGTACATCTCGGAACTGGAACACCATGCTGGGGATTGCCCGCCTGCTCACTCAGGAGTGAGAGATCAACACTCCACCACATTGACCGCGAGGCCGCCGGTCGAGGTTTCCTTGTAACGTTCGCTCATGTCGACGCCCGTCTGCCGCATGGTTTCGATGCAGGTGTCGAGATGCACAAGATGGGTGCCATCGCCCCGCAGCGCCAGTGATGCCGCAGTGACGGCCTTCACGGCGCCGAATGCATTGCGTTCGATGCAGGGCACCTGCACGAGCCCGCCAACCGGGTCGCAGGTCATGCCAAGATGGTGTTCCAGCGCAATCTCGGCGGCATTTTCCACCTGCTCATTGCTGCCGCCCAATGCCGAGCACAATCCTGCCGCCGCCATGGCCGAGGCCGAACCCACCTCGCCTTGGCATCCCACTTCCGCGCCAGAGATCGAGGCGTTGTGCTTGATGATGCCACCGATAGCAGCTGCAGCGAGAAGGAATGTGCGCACGCCTTCCGCGTTGGCACCCACACAATGGTCGAGATAATAGCGGATGACAGCGGGAACCACGCCCGCCGCGCCATTGGTGGGCGCCGTCACCACTTTGCCGCCCGCCGCATTTTCTTCATTGATGGCCATGGCATAGACGGAAAGGAAATCCATCACGCGATGCGGCTGCACCGAGTTGGAGCCCTGCTCGGCCCTGAGTTTTGCGAGCACATCGGCGGCGCGGCGTTTGACTTTCAATCCACCGGGCAGAATGCCCTGCGCGGAAAGTCCACGCTTCATGCAACTGTCCATAACAGCCCAGACTTGATCGAGCTTCGCATCAAGGCTTGCGCCATGCACAACGGACTCATTGGCACGCTTCATTTCAACAATGGATTTTCCCGAGGCTTTGCCCATGGAAAGCATCGCTTCCGCATCAGCAAAGGGATAGGGCACGGCGATCTCTGGCTTGTCATCTTTCGCGGCTAATGACGCCTCGCGCTCGGCGGCTGTTTGCACAAAGCCTCCGCCTATGGAGAAGTAGGTTTCCTCGGCAATCACTTTCCCACCGCGCTCCAGCCGGAACATCATGCCATTGGCATGGCCTTTCAGCGCCGGGCCAAAGTCGAAGATCACATCGCTTGCCGGATCAAAATCGAAGGAACCGGCCTTCTTCTTTGCAGCCATTCCAGCCAATACTGGATCGATTTTTTCCGGGTCAATGTCCTGTGGCGTTTCACCCGCAAGTCCCAACACCACGGCCCGGTCCGTGCCGTGTCCCTTGCCCGTGAAGGCAAGCGAGCCATAGAGCGTCACTCGAATGTGCCCGTCTTTCCCCTTCAAGCCTTCAAGAAAGCGCCGCGCCGCCACCATAGGCCCCACAGTGTGTGAACTCGAAGGTCCGATGCCGATCTTGAACAGATCAAAGACAGAAAGAAACATGGGGTAATCCTAGCATGGCTTCCATACCGTAACATGCCGCTCCCGCCATGGCCGGGCCGAATGCGCCATGCTAGCCGGGAAGCCATGATTGCCCTCCTTCTCGGTCTTGTCGCCGCCCTGTGCTGGTCCGTCCATGACCTTGTGGCCCGCGTCTATGCACCAAGCATCGGCCCCTTCCGGGTAGCCTTTTGGGTGGTTGTGTCAGGAGCGGTGCTGCTTGCCGCCATCATCCTGTGGCGCGGCCGGATCTGGGGTGCCGATTGGCATTCGATCTCCCTCGCCCTTGCCATGGGTGTTGTCTATGCGGCAGCCTTGGGTGGCCTGCTCAAGGCCTTCAGCCTGGCCCCCGTCTCCATCGTGGGCCCCTTCACGGCGGGCTACCCCGCCCTGATCGTGCTTTGGGGCTTCCTCCACGGTCTCTCGCCGTCGGTTCCGCAATGGCTCGCCGTAATCCTGATCATCCTTGGCGCAGTGATTGTCGGCCGTGCCGGCCCCAGCGATGGCGGCCTTGCCGCCGTGCCGAAAGGCAAGGTGCCGACTGTCATCATCAGCTCTGTGGTTGCAGTGTTAGGTTTCGCCGCAGCCGTGGTGCTGGGCCAGGCCGCAACGCCAGGGCTCGGTGAGTATGAAACCACATTCCTTTCGCGCATGCCCGCCGCTGCGATCCTTGCACTGCTGATGCTGAAGGAAGTCAGCGCAGTGAAAGTCCTTTCCAGCAAGCAATGGCTCGCCGCAACCTCCATGGGCGCCATGGATGTCATCGCCGTCACCAGCATCAATGTCTCGGCCTTCTATCCGGGCAGGGAACTGGGGGCCATGGCGATCTCAAGTTATGGCGCATTGGCCACTCTACTTGCCATGATCTTCCTCAAGGAGCGCGTGGCGCTTGGGCAATGGCTTGGCATTGCCATGATCGTTGCCGGTGTCGGCATATTGGGCTGGCCCAGCTAGCGCGCTTTCCGGCCACATGAAATCACGTGGCCGAAAAGAATTCGCGCCAAGCTAATATGTTGGAGCAAATTCTTGTCGCCAAGACGAGTCCGTCCTGGTGGAATTTGCTCTAATCGTTAGGCGCAGCCACGGCCTCCGTCTTTCCTTTGATGCGCTCGCGCTGCAACAGATAGAGACCTGACGCCACAACAATGGCGGCACCTGCGAGAGTCCAGCGGTCAGGCACATCGCCGAACACAACGAACCCCGACAGCGTCATCCAGATAATTTGCGAATAGATGAAGGGCGCAAGCCTGGACGCTGGTGCAAGCCGGTGGCCTTCAATCAGCAGAAAGTGTCCGATGGTGCCAAAAATCCCCATGGAGAAAAGCAGCATCCATTGCCAGCCCCGCGGCATGGTCCAGTCGAGGCCTGCCGGAATGATGGAGGCAAGACTTCCCACCAGCGCCACGTAGAACAGCGATGTTTCCGCCGAGTCATGGCCGCCCACCTTTCGCGTGGCGATATTGTAGAGCGCGCCCTGCAGCGCCGCGGCAAGCGAAAAGAACATGGCCCAGTGAAAGTTCGTGGTTCCAGGCCGCATAATGACGATCACACCAAGAAATCCCACAATCACCGCAAGCCAGCGCCGCCAGCCCACATGCTCTCCCAGCAGGGGAACGGAAAGCGCAGAGACAAGCAGCGGAATGGTGAAGAAGATCGCCGCTGTCTGCGCCAATTGCAGATGCTGCATGGCGATGAAGTTGCAGATGGTGGAGCCCGTCAGCAAAAGCCCACGTATGCCCTGTAGGCCGGGATGGCGGGTCATGATGCCACTCACGCCCTTTCGCGCAAGCAGAATGGCCAATCCTAGCAAGAGTGCCACCGCATGGCGGAAGAACACTGCAACCCAAGGCGCCAGATCGCGCGTCACAAGCTTCGCCGAAGTATCGAGCCCGGTGAAGAGCAGCATGGCGAGGCACATGAAGAGAATGCCCCGCAGTTCCTTCGTCATGTCAGGTGAATGCCGCGTGTGGTGAAGCTCTGGCGCGTGGCCTCCGCCGTGCCGCCAAGATCGATGGCGCGCGTGGCGCGCTCGATCACGGTGACATCGAAGCCGAGAATCTTGGCGTCCTCCGCCGAGTAGCGCACGCAATAATCAAAGGCGAGCCCCACGATAGTGAGATGGCTGAACCCGCGTTCCTTGAGATAGCCGATCAATCCCGTGGGCGTGCGGTGGTCGTTTTCAAAAAAGGCCGAATAACTGTCGACAGCCTTGCGGTAGCCCTTGCGGATGATCATCTCAACATTGGGAACATCGAGGCTTGCATGGAACTCAGCGCCACGGGTTCCCATTACGCAATGATCTGGCCAAAGCGTCTGCGGCCCGTAATACATCTGGAATTGCGTGAAGGGCGCGGCCCCGGGATGCTGCGAAGCAAATGAGGAATGATCCGCCGGATGCCAGTCCTGCGTCAGCACCACGTGGCTGAAGTCTTTGGCAATGCTGTTGATGAGCGGCACGATTTCATCACCGCCACCAACCGCAAGGCTGCCGCCGGGGCAGAAGTCGTTCTGTATGTCAACGACCAGGAGGATATGTGTGTCATCCATGACGAAACTCACGCATTAAGGGCTGCCGCGCAGCCTTTGAAGGCCGGCAGTGGATCGGTTATCACGAACCACGGAATGGGCTTCATTACATCTGCAATGCGCCCCTTGTCTTCAAAGATGGCACGGTATTTAGGCTGCTTCAGCCGCTCCGCGATGGAAGGCGCAATGCCGCCTGCAAGATAGACGCCGCCCCGCGCCTGCAGGGCCATGGCGGCATCGCCAGCAAGCCGCGCCAGGAATGTCATGAAATGATCGAGGGTTTTTTCTGCCGCCGCATCACCGCCCTTGAGAGCAGCCTGCAGCACCTGTTCCGGCTTTTCATATTTCGGCTTCTCCGCAATCGCCCTGTAGAGCAGGAGAAGGCCAGGTCCTGTCAGCACATCTTCAACTTC
>JAIBJH010000154.1 GCA_020029455.1 Hyphomicrobiales bacterium | reverse complement strand
ATGAGTGCTTTCAACCTGCTCCGTGATTGTGATGGGAACCGCCGGGTTGTTCTCCTTGGTCGGGAGCGAACCGGTGATCGCCACGCAGATGATGCAGGGATTGCCGATCATGGACCACCCGACAACAACCATGGCAAGAACAGCGAGAGGGCTGGGAAGGCCACGATGATGCTGATCCTCACAATCTCCGCTGCAAAGAAGGGCATCACACCCTTGAATGTCTGGCTCATGGGAACGCCTTGCGAAAGGGAGGAAATGATGAAGACATTGAGCCCGACGGGTGGCGTGATCAGTCCAAGTTCTACCACGATCAGCGCCAATATGCCGAACCAGACACGTAAGGATTCCTGGTCAAGCCCATAGGCCGCCTGCCCCGCCTCAACGAACTCGCCGCCATTGACCTGCACCAGGATCGGCCAGAGAAACGGCACGATCACCAGGATCATCGAGAGCGATTCCAGGAAACAGCCAAGAATGATTAGCACGGCCAATATACCAGCAAGGAGCATGAAAGGCTCAATGCCACTGTTGGCTGCCCATTCCGCCATTGCGGCGGGAAGCCCGGACCGCGCGAAGAATGACTTCAAGATTTCCGCGCCAAACAGAATGAAATAGATCATGCCGGAAGTTACCGCTGAATCCAGCAGCGCTTCCTTGATGCCGCCTACTGTCAAACCCTCCCCCCACAAGCGCTGAAGCAGCCCATAAGCCAAGATGACGAATACACCGACCGCCGCCGCATGTGTGGGTGTAAACAGGCCAAAGCCAAGCCCGAGGATGATTGCGCCAAAAATCACGCCGACTGGAATGAGCCGCAGCAGAGCCGCACTGCGCTCATCTCTGTCCTGTTTCTCGACCTGTGGCGCAAGGGCGGGATTGATCCTGACCTGAATGGCAATGACGAGTATGAAAAACAATGTCGCCAGCAGCCCAGGGACCACAGCCGCCTGAAACAGCTTGACGATCGAGGCCTCGACAACGACAGCATAGACCACGAGCGCGACAGAAGGCGGAATGAGAATGCCAAGCGTACCGCCGGCGGCAAGGGCGCCGGTTGCGAGGCTTGGCGAATAATTCAGCCGCCGCAGCTCGGGCAAGGCCACTCGCCCCATGGTGGAGGCTGTGGCCAGCGAGGAACCACAGACCGCGCCAAAGCCAGCACAGGCGCCAATCGCCGCCATGGCAACACCACCGCGGAAACGGCCAACAATGGCGTTCAGGCCACGAAACAAGTCACGGCTGAGATTGGCATGGGAGGCAAGCAACCCCATGAGAACGAACAGTGGCACAACTGAAAGATCGTAATTGGCAACGACGTTCCACAGCAGGCTTTTAAATTGCCGCAGGAACGGCTCAAAACGTAAGTGTGGAGCCGCAAGACTCAGCGCAAAATTGCCGCCAATGCCGACACCCACCATGGCAAGGCCAACGGGCGCACGGATCACAAGCAGGATGAAGAGGACGACAAACCCGCCGAGTCCGATAAGCTCACGAAGCTCCACGCGAAACCTTCCCGGCAGCCTGCAGCGCCGCAACAGCAGCCCAAATGATGAGAGAGAGGATACCGGGTAAGTAGAACGGCCAGATCGACCAGCCGAGCACGGGCGAAAGCGCGCGATCTGCGCGCGATTCCAGTAAGCCAATCGTCATCCAATAGGCGAGGAACAGCGCCAGCAGGCATGTCATGGCAGACCATGTACGATCCAGACCCTTCTGGAAGCGGCGCGGCAATTTTTCCGTGAAGACATCAACGGCGATATGCCCTCGCCGCCACTCGCAGAGCGGAAAGAACATGATCGCGGCCGCTCCCACCGCAAGACTGACAAAATCTTCATAGCCCGGAAGCCCGGCCACATCGCCGCCGAAGAGGCGCGCCAAACGATTCAACGCGAACAGCCCGACATTTGTCGTCGTCACAAGAACGATCAAGAGGGTGACCAACCCGCCAATGATAGCCCAAATCCTGGCGAGTTGGCCGATGCGTGTGCTCAACATTCGTCAGCCGGAGTTTTTGGCCATGGCGGCCTTGGCTGCTTCAACCAGTGCCTTGCCGTCAAGACCGTTCTTCGTTGCTTCTTCAATCCAACGGTTCACAACTCCTTCATCCAAGGCTGCGAATGCCGCCTTCTCTTCGGCCGTGAGCTCGATGATTTCGCCACCGGCGTCCTTCCGCATCTTCTTGCCCGGTTCCTCGAAACTGTTCCAAAGATCGCCGGCAACAGGCGCCAGCGCCACGCCGCTGTTGGCGTCGATGACCTTCTTGAGGTCGTCGGACAGTCCATCGTAGCGGCCCTTGTTCATGGCAAAAAGGAACAGCGAGGTGCCGAAGCGTGAGCCATCCGCGCCCTGGATCGAGTATTTGGTCATCTCCTGCAGCTTGATGGCGGGCACCACCTCAAAGGGGATCAATGCGCCATCGACCGCTTTCTTGGAGAGGGCTTCGGGCAGGCTCGGCAGCGGCATGCCGACGGGTTCCGCGCCATAGGCTTCAATCACCCAGGCGCCGGTGCGAGAAGGCGTGCGCAATTTCAAACCTTTCAGATCGGCGGGCGTCCGCACAGCCTTGTCTACGGTGTGGATGGCGTTGCCCGCATGGGCGAAGAGCAGCAGAACCTTCACGTCCTTGAAGTCGTCCGCCACCATTGAATAGACATCCTGGATCGCAAGGTTCGTTGCCTTGGCACTGCCGCGGTGCACACCGGGAAGTTCGAAAACCTCCGAGCGCGGGAATTGACCGGGCGTATAGCCTGGCAAGGTCCAGACGATGTCGGCAACACCATCTCGCACCTGGGCAAATAGTTCTGGCGGTTTGCCTCCCATCGACATGGAGGGAAACAACTCGATCTTGATCTTTCCGCCGGATTCAGTTTCGATTTTCTTGGCCCAGGGCTCAAGGAACTTGGCGTGCGCCGGCGCCTTTGGTCCCAGAAAATGGTGCAAGGTCATCGTGACTTCCTGAGCCACGGCACGCGAAGAGCGCATTGCCATTGGCACGACGGCGCCCGCCGAGGCGAGAAGAAGCTTGCGCCGGGAAATATTTGGCGAATATGATGATTTCTTCATACTTAGTCCTCCCATACTAACCCGCATTGGAGCGAGCGATTGATTGTTTAGAATGGCAGCCCAGTGTAGTTCTCAGCCATCGTCGATTGGGCCGCAATTGACTCGGCGATGTAGTTGATTTCTCCTTCCCGAATGCGCTGCTCGAACTCTGTCTGTTCCGGAAAGCGGTGAAGCAGCATCGTCATCCACCAGGAAAAGCGCATCGCCTTCCACACGCGGGCAAGTGCCCTTTCCGAATAAGCATCAAGTGCGTGACTGTCTTTGCCGTCGTAGTGTTGCTTGAGCGCTTCAGACAGATAGTGGACATCGGAGACGGCAAGGTTCAGGCCCTTGGCTCCAGTCGGCGGAACGATATGCGCGGCATCACCGCAGAGGAGCAGCCGGCCATAGCGCATCGGCTCGTTCACGAAACTGCGCAGAGGCGCAATCGACTTTTCGATGGATGGACCCGTAACCAAGCGCGCCGTGGCCTCCGACGGAAGGCGGCGCTTGAACTCCTCCCAGAACAGCTGGTCGGGCCAGTCTTCAGCCCTGCCCTCCAACGGCACCTGGATGTAGTAACGCGAAAGGCGGTGATTGCGCATCGACGCCAATGCAAAGCCGCGCGGATGATTGGCATAGATCAACTCGCCGGAAACCGGAGGCGTTTCGGTGAGAATGCCCAGCCATCCGAATGGATAGACGCGTTCAAATTCCTTGCGCTTTTCTGAAGGCATCGACTGCCTGCTCACGCCATGAAAGCCGTCGCATCCCGCAATGAAATCACAGTCGATCCGAAACGACTGGCCACCTCTGCGGAAGGTCACAAATGGTCGTTCGCAGTCGATGTCCTGCGGCTGCACATCCGAAGCCTCCTCATGGATCGTTGTACCCATTGCGTCTTGCGCGGCATAAAGATCCTTGGTCACTTCGGTTTGCCCATAGACCATGACCTGCTTGCCGCAAGTCTGCTTGAAATCCACCCGGAACTGCCTGTTCTGCGCGGCAAGAAAGATGCCTTGGTGCACCAGGCCGTTTGCATCCATGCGCGCACCGACCCCCGCGCTGCGCAATACCTCCACGGTCCCCCATTCCAGCACGCCAGCACGGATGCGCTTAAGCACATGGTCACGCGACTGACGTTCGATGATGGCCGTAGTGATGCCTGCCCTGTTGAGCAATTGCGAGAGCAGAAGGCCGGAAGGACCGCCGCCAATGATCGCGACCTGGGTTCTCATGGGCCGAACCCATCAATGGAGCGTAAGAGCTCTTCCGCCAACCGCGCAGAGGCAGCTGCCGCCACTATCATCTGAGGCAACACCATCCACTCCAAGGTCCAGGCAGTGCCGGACCGCTCCTGTTCGTGGATCCCCGCCGCATGAAGTGCCGACAACTGGGCTGCATTGAAGCGCGCCAGCGTCACCAGAACTTCCGCCTTCACGGGATTCTGCTTGTGATGCATCGCCGATGATGTGCCACCACCTTGCAACTTGATCTCTGAAAATTCGTTTTGCGCCATAAGCGCCACGTCGATGCCGATCTTGCCAAGGGCGGTTGTCGCGCCTGCACAGGCATTGCCGATCGAGAGGATCGGGCTTCTTTCGGTGTGCCAGCAGTAATCTAGGACATCCAATCCGAGGGCGAGCGCAATTTCCCTCTTCAGCACGCTGCCCTTGGGTCCAAACGCCTCAAGCGTGCCGACAGGTCCACCGAATTGCAGCGGGAAGGAAAGTGACGCAAGTTCAGCGCGTGCCGCTGCATTTCCCGCCCGCCAAAGTGTGAGGCGATTGGACACTGCTATCGGCAGCGCCTTCTGCATGCGCGTGCGCGCCATCAGCGGCAGGGTCCCAAACCTCTTTTCCAGATCGCCCAAGAGGTTCTCTATGAGCTTGGAGCGATTGATGATCCCAGAGATGACCTGCTTGGTCCGCAACATCAGGGATGTGTCGATCACATCCTGGCTCGTACTTCCGAGATGGATCGAAGCTTCAAGCGAGGGGCCAGCAGCTTTCTTCAGCGCCGCTACCATTCCAGGGGCCACCATCGCATCGCGCGCAATGGCTTCCGCGTAATCGGCGCTGTTGCGGCTCAGACCCTGTGCAGCGTCTGCAATTTGCTTGGCTGCCTCCGCAGTCACCAAGCCAAATCGCGCTTGCACCTCAGCCAACGCCACCTCAAAGCGCAACATCGCCTCCAGGTCAGCCTCTGCCGAGAACAAACTCGCTGCGGTCTCGTCGCCGAGAATGGGCTGCAAAAGTGGTGATATGGCGAGTGTGTAGGACATGAGTTAGATGTCAAAGAAGATAGTTTCGTTTGGGCCCTGCAGCCAAATGTCAAAGGTATAGACGCCGTTCCTGCCGGGAATGACGATGGTGGAAAGCCGGTCGCGATGTTCGATTCTCTTGAGGATGGGATCGGCAGCGAGCAATCCCTCATCCTCTGCGAAATACAAGCGCGTGTTGAGCCCGAGATTGATGCCGCGCGCCACGATCCAGAACGAAATGTGTGGCGCTTGCATTCCTCCCCCGGGATAAGGCACGCCGCCGGGTTTTATGGTTTCAAAGCGGAATAGCCCCGTTTCCGTGTCGCAGGCACAGCGCCCCCATCCGGAAAAATGAGGATCTGCCGCACCACGCGTCTCGCCAGGCGAATTGCAACGGCCATCCGCATCGGCCTGCCAGATCTCAATGAGAGCATCCTTCACCACAGTGCCGCCGCCATCAAAGATGCGGCCCTCGACGGCAATGCGCGTTCCTTTGGTCGCAGGCGATACCATCTGCTTTCCCAAGTCCGCCGGATAGACGCCCCCAATTCCTGAATAGTTGGGCGTCAGCCCGATGTGAACATAAGGCCCGGCGGTCTGTGATGGCGACTCCTTCAGTGTCATCTCAGTTCCCCTCCAGCTTGTTCTCGAACATCGTCGAGCGTCGGCCGCGCAAGACAATGTCGAATCTGTAGGCGCGCGCATCCATAGGAACCGTGTTGTCGTGGTCGTATTGGGCAATGAGGCTGCGCACGGCGTCCTTGTCGCTGATTGATCCCACAATCGGGCAACGCCAGATCAATGAATCCCCCTCGAAATACATTTGCGTGATGAGGCGCTGGGCAAACCCCTGCCCAAAAACGGAGAAGTGAATGTGTGCCGGGCGCCAGTCATTAACGCCATTTGGCCATGGATAAGGTCCAGGATGGATGGTGCGGAAAATGTAACGCCCTTCCTCATCCGTAATGCATCGTCCGCAGCCACCGAAATTCGGATCGAGCGGCGCAAGGTAGCCTTCCTTCTTGTGCCTGTAGCGGCCACCCGCATTGGCCTGCCAGACTTCAATCAGTCCGTTGCGGCGAACGCAGGACAGAGGACTTGTAGGCAGGATGTAACGCACGCGGATGCCAGGCTCGGTCGCGAGCAAGAAAGGCGTTGATCTCGGGACTTGTGTTGCTCACGCGGCGCCCTTCTCCGCGTCTATTGCTGACAACACATCTTTGACGATCTTGAAGGCGCGGTTGGCTGCCGGAACGCCTGCGTAGATGGCAACCTGCATCAGCGTTTCGCGGATGTCGTCACGCGTGGCTCCAGTTTCCAAAGTGGCGCGCGTGTGCATGGCGAGTTCTTCATCATGACCAAGCGCCGCCAGAAGCGCGATGGTGAGCATGGAGCGCTCGCGAAGAGTGAGTTGGTCACGTGACCACACCCTGCCCCACGCCGCTTCGATGATAAGTTCCTGGAATGGCGCATCGAAGCTTGTCTTGCTTGCCTCAGCGCGCGCCACATGCGCCTCTCCCAGAACCTTGCGGCGCGTTTTCATTCCCGAGTCATGCAGGCTCATGCGATCCTTCCTCAAAGTTTCCCGGCGAAATCCGAAATGATTCCAGCCATGCGTTCTGGCTGCTCGACGCACGGCAGATGCCCCACGCCCTTGATCTCCACATAACTGGCACCGGAAATATTGGCCGCGAGGGCCTGGACCAGCGGTGGTGGCGTCGCGCCATCGACTTCGCCGCCGATGCAAAGCGCAGGGACAGCATGTGGGCGATTGGAATGATCGAAACTTGCATCACGTATGGCGGCGCAGCAGGGGACATAGCTCTCCTTGGAGCAGCGCAGCAGCATGTTGCGGTAGAGCACCACCTGCTCTTGTTTCTGGCTTCTGAAAGCAGGCGAGAACCAGCGCTCTATCACGCCGTCAGCGATGGCCACCATCCCGCCTGCAGCAACTACCGAGATACGGTCATTCCAGCTTTGTTCAGTGCCAATCTTCAAGCCCGTGTTGCTGAGAATTGCGCCACGAAGCCCGGGCAGGCCATTCAGCATCAGATGTTGGGCAATCAAACCACCGACTGAGAGGCCACACAGAATAATGTCGCGCGCACCGAGTATAGTGAGTAACTGACGGAGGTCTTCGGAATAGTCTGCAATCCCGTACGGTGGAGCGCCGAGGTCCGAAAGCCCATGACCTCGCTTGTCGTAGAGTACGATATTGAAGCGGCCCCCAAGCCCCGCAACGACCTGCTCCCAGATCCGTATGTCGGTTCCGAGTGAATTGATGAACACGCAGGTTTTCGTGCCCCGGTGATGCAGGTCTGCCCGGTAATGCAGCACGACACCATTGATCTTTACCGCATTCATAAACGGATGATTGCATATCAAAACAGAGAGTAATAATGATATTATCGTCAATAAACATATCATAAATGCTATGAAAAAGGATCGCCTTCTCAAATTCAGCCAGTTCGAGACATTCATCGAAGTGGCCCGCCAAAAGAGCGTTACAAAGGCAGCAGCAAGCCTCAACCTTACACAGCCTGCTGTTACCCGCACCCTGCGTGACCTGGAAAAAATCTGCGGTACGGCGCTCGTTGCGAAGGATGGCCGCGGCATTCGCATCACGCGCCAAGGTGAAGTCTTCTTGCGTTATGCTGCGGAAAGTCTGGCGGCAGCACGCGACGGTCTGACGGCGATGTCAGATCTCAACATTGCTGACGGGCCAGCCATACGCATTGGCGCCTTGCCGACGGTCTCAGCCTTGCTCATGCCCGGCGTGGTGAACCGCTATCTGAAGGAGGACCTGCGGAACCCTTTGCGCATTTCCACAGGTGAGAACCGCGCGCTCCTCGATCAGTTGCGCAGTGGCGAACTCGACCTTGTCGTAGGCCGCATGCCTCCACCCGAAAACATGCTGGGGCTGGTATTCGAACCCCTCTACCGCGATATCGTTGTCTTTGCCGTACATGGGTCCCATCCATTGGCCCAAAAGGAAACAGTGAACGGCAGCGACCTTCTTGCCTGGCCCATGCTGCTTCCGACAGCGCAATCGATCATTGGGCCTTTTGTCAAACGCCTCTTTATTGAACAGGGATTGCAGGAGCCCAGCCAGATCATCGAGACGGTGTCAGACTCCTTTGGGCGCGCCTTTACGCGCCAACACGCCGCAATCTGGATCATTTCACGCGGTGTCATTGCAACCGAGCTCAATGAAGGGGAATTCGTTGCGTTGCCCATCAACACCCAGTCGACGTTGGGCGCGGTGGGTCTATGCGCGCGGGCCGGTCACTCTCTCGATCCTGCAGCACAGATCCTTGGCGCCTTGATCAGGGATGAAATTGGCAGTCACGCTGATTTGCTTCCGCTCATGCGATCGATTGAGAGATAACTAGTGAAACCATGGTTTTAGAGAATCATGCATTTACTTCTTCGATGCCAGCCAATTTATAAATGCAGACTGCATTGTCATGAAGCATAGCAAGCTGCTCCATTGGGCTATAGGCCGACACCGCGGCACGGTGGGCGGCTACAAGTTCTGCGTAGCTCGTCCAGAGCTTTTCGATTGGAAAATTTGAACCAAAAAGACAGCGACCCGGCCCGAAAATGCCGACTGTTTCATGAATGACATCAGCTATGTGATATAAATGGGAAATGCTGCGGCGAGATTTGCGGCATCCTTCATTTGGCTGCTGAAAACCTGCAGATCAAAACTAAATTCATTTTCGGCAACATGTGCAAAGTTTCTGCGAAACTGCGTTCCGTTCATCAGATCCGGGGTCGCAGCAAACCTATAAAGCGGATTTTCATGCCAGTGCAGTTGCATGCGAATGCCGCGAACCCGTGGGGTTTTTGCAAGGGCCTTCAGGGTTTGCGGAGCGCCGTCATCGAGAAGATCCGCGTAGCCAACAATGGCATGGGGCCAGCCTTCCGTGTCGGCCACCGATTGCACCCAGGCGGCTTCTTCGAGCGCCTTGTCCTTTGCCCAATTGGTTTGCACATAGACCGAGCCCACGACATTGGAAGATTTAATGTCAGCCAGATACTCGGCAATCGGATAATCGCGCCGGATCGGCTCATAGGGGCCGAAGATGCGCGGAACCATCGGGCCCTGCAGCCATGGCAAATCGGCCTGGCGCCAGATATGGTGATGGGCGTCAATGATGGGAATCATGCGGAGGCCCCTTGCTGCTGGAAAATTCGCGCGGCGGTGCCGCGTGGTTTCAATTCGAGTCCACGAATTTTGGAAAGCGACGATGCGAGTGCCGCGAGACTTCCCGCATTGCCGAGGTAATCCAGAAAAGGAAGGCATGCGGCAAGGGCGCGGGTGGCCGGGATATATTTCGGATCATTGGCAAGCGGCGTGAGCCAGATGAGGCGATGGCTTAGCCGGCTCAGCCTCTCAACGGATTTGACCATGGGCTTGAAATCACCGCGCTCAAGCCCATCCGAAATCACAATGACAATGGCACCACGGACCAATGCCGCATAGTTGGCAACCGATAGAAATTCCGCAAGGCCAATGCCCAGCCGCGTTCCGCCGTCAAAATCAAACACCCGCTGGCCAAGTGAACTCAGGGCCACCTCAGGATCGCGGCGGCACAGGTTCTCTGTCACCCGCGTAAGCCTTGTACCGATGCAAAAGGTTTCAACGCTAGGGCGCGCCTGGCTGATGGCAAGCGCGGCGCGAAGGCAATACTGGGAATGGGCCTGCATCGAGCCGGAGATATCAATGAGGATGAGAGTTCTCCGGGCCTTCTGCGGGCGCGCCATCCATGACAGGCGCAGCGTTTCGCCAAGAGTATGCCGCGCCTGGGCGCAGGTTTCCGCCAAGTCTATTCGCGGGCCATGGGAAGCGGCTTTCCATTTGCGGCTGCGGCGCGTTGGAAAATGAACGGCATCCCGGCCGATGCGCGTCAAAACAGCGGAGTCCGCTGCATTTGCGGCAACAAAGCTTTTGGTGCCGATTGCTTCGTCAGATGAAGCATCCCTACCGCTTGTGTCACCGGGCAGAATGTCAAATGCGCGCCCCTCGCGTGATTTTGGCCTTTCCCGGACCGATTCACCTTCGCCTTCGGGATCGGCCACAAAGCCTTCCTCGCCGGCAAACCAGGATTTGAAGACCCGGTCATAGACCGGAAATTCATCTTGCGAACCTGTGAGCGTGATGCGTCCAAGCCGCGACAGCACCGACAGC
>JAIBJH010000153.1 GCA_020029455.1 Hyphomicrobiales bacterium | reverse complement strand
TCCAACTGCTTGATGCCCTGTACCAGCGTGGCCAGCTCAATTCACGCGTCGAAGTGCCCTTCCATCACAAGAATTTCTTCAAGCTTGAGCAGGTGGACGAGGCGGTGGCGTTCCGCGAGAAGTACAAAAGCGAGATGCTGCATTCGGGGCGCGTCAAGCTTTTCATCGATGGCGTGATGGAAACGCTCACCGCGCAGATGCTGGAGGATTATCCGAGCCACCCCGGCAACAAGGGCGCCCCGCTCTTCACGCCAGAAGAGTTCCGGAAGATCGTGGCTCGGGCCGATGCGCATGGCCTGCAGATTTCCACCCATGCCATCGGCGATGGCGGGGTGCGCGTAACGCTCGATGCCTATGAATTTGCGCAGAAGAGGAATGGTGCGCGCGACTCCCGCCACCGCATCGAACATATCGAAATCATTCACCCCGATGACATTCCGCGGCTGGCGAAACTTGGCGTGGTAGCCTCGCTGCAGCCGGTGGCGGGGGTGGGTGTTCCCGGCAATCCGCATGAACCCATATTGTCGCGCGTGGGCAAGAATCTTCCTTATGCCTATGCTTGGCAGACGATCCGTGACACGGGCGCGGCGATAGCCTTCTCATCGGACTGGCCGGTGTCTCCGCTCGATCCCTTCATCGGCATGCAATCGGCCATGACCGCTGTTCCGCTGCGCGATGATTGCCCGCCACAAGCGCAGAACCTCATGGACACGATCCACAGCTTCACGGCGGCGGGCGCGTACATGGAATTCATGGAGCACCGCAAGGGTATGTTGAAAGAAGGCACTCTCGCCGATGTGGTGGTGCTTAATGCAGATCTGGAGAAAACACCCGCCTCAGAGATCGCGCAGATGAAACCTGTAATGACCATCTGCAACGGGCGCGTGGTGTTTGAGGCAAACTAACGCAACATCAACCGTCATCCCGTGCAAGGGTGAGGCCCGCGACACGGAATCCACTTCACCGATTCAAACTGCAAGCTGCCAAGTGGGTCCCGGCTTGCGCCGGGATGACGATCTCAGTTCCGCTAGGCCGCCTTCACTTCGATCTTGCGGGTGTTCTCGGCGGCGCCCGGCTTCTTGGGCAGCTTCACAGTCAGCACGCCCTTGTCGAAGCTGGCCACCACCCTGTCAGCATCCACATCCGAAGGCAGCATCACCGAGCGCTCGAACATGCCGTAGGAACGCTCGACAAGGTGATAGTCCTTGCCCTTGTCGTCCTTCTCGGCCTGCTTTTCGCCCTTGATGGTGAGGATACCTTCGCGGAGCTCCACCTTGATATCCTTCGGCTCCATGCCTGGGACATCGGCGGTGACTTCAATCTCCTTCTCGGTTTCGGCAACATTCATCTTGAGATCACGGGCACCGCTGTTGCCCCACGGCCAGCTATGGCCGAAATCCTCGAAGACGCGGTCAATTTCGCGCTGCAGGGAGCCAAACGGGCTCACCGCGCCGCGCCGCCCAAACAAATCTGGTAGGAAATGCTTTGTCATCTGAACCTCCATTTGCTGGTTTTCCCAGCCCTTCCACACATATTGGAAGCAAGAGGTTCCGGTGCAATGACCTAGATCAAAGGGAAGCGCTACTCCTCGTCTTCCGCATCAACCGCAAGACCATCGACACACAACTTGGTCTTGACGTTGCTGATGACGCCAGAGCCATAAATGAAATCAATTTCGCGGATGCGGCGCGCCTCACCGCGCAAATCGATCTGGCTGGTGCGGCCATTGCTCGGGATGGTTGTTTGAACCACGTAACGATCCCGCACACCATTGCCATAACGCACGTTCATTTCCTCAAGGCGGATGGCAAAGCCGGAACTTCTCAGTCGCAGCGCACGGAAGCGGTCTTCGGTGTCGAGCCGAATGACGTCGCGGTCGACAAGGAAGCCCACGGACTTGCAGCCCAGTTCCTTCCATTCGGCAACCGGCTGGCGGCGCGAGTCGGCCAGCAGCACCAGCGTCACCGGGCCCTTGGGTACGTAGCTGATCTCGATGGACTTGACCGGGCGCGGTTCATTCAAGCGGAACAGGGCCGACTTCTCACCCTCGCGCAGCGTCTGGCGCACGCGGACACGCTCCTGCCCGCCATCCGCGTAGTTCACCAGCAGAGACCGGACATCGGCCGAACCCTCGTCTGCCAGAATGCGCATGGAACGGATGCGGCGGTCATTGGGTCTAATCTGAAAGACATCGGTTTCGGCTGCAAAAGGTTCGGGCTCAAACTGTACCTGGCCTATGGGGCGCAGTTCCGAAGTCTGCGCAAATGCCATTGGTGCGGCCATTGCTAGCACGATTGCAGAGGTCACAGCCAATTTGCTTAACATTGTCATTGCACGTCCCTTTCTCTGTCTGGCCCGATGCCAGCGCCGCTCACCGCCACCTCAAAGCCTTAATGCAGGGCAAAATTGGGGCAACAGCATTTGGCATCGCTACTAACCTAAAACCCTCATACTGAGGTGCTCTGCGTAGCAGAGCCTCGAAGCATGAACCAAGTGGCGCACCCTTCGAGGCATCGCTGCGCGATGCACCTCAGGGTGAGGGTTATTGGACTAATGCAAAATCTGTTCAAGGAAGAGCTTGGTTCTCGGACTCTTGGGGTGTTTGAAGAATTCGTTGGGTTCGTTTTCCTCGACGATCTGGCCCTGGTCCATGAAGATAACGCGATTTGCCACCTGTCTCGCAAAGGCCATCTCGTGGGTCACGCAGAGCATGGTCATGCCGCCTTGCGCCAAGTCCACCATCACTTCCAAAACTTCCTTGATCATTTCGGGATCGAGGGCGGAGGTGGGCTCGTCAAACAGCATGATCTTGGGGTTCATGCAGAGCGAGCGGGCGATGGCTACACGCTGCTGCTGGCCGCCTGACAATTGTCCCGGATATTTTTGGGCCTGCTCGGGAATTTTCACGCGCGTCAGGAACTTCATCGCTGCGGCCTCCGCTTCGGCCTTGGGCATCTTGCGCACCCAGATGGGAGCGAGCGTGCAGTTCTCCATGACAGTGAGATGCGGGAACAGGTTGAAGTGCTGGAACACCATTCCGACTTCGCGGCGTACATCATCGATGTTCTTAAGATTAGCGGTCAAGGGAATGCCGTCGACGACGATGTCGCCGTTCTGATGTTCCTCGAGCCTGTTGATGCAGCGGATCATGGTGGACTTGCCGGAGCCCGAAGGTCCGCAGATCACGATGCGCTCACCCTTCTTCACTTCAAGATTGATGTCACGCAGCACATGGAACTGGCCGTACCATTTGTTGACAGATTTCATCTCCACCGCGAACTGAGCATTGCTTGCCATTTTCACCTCTTGTGTCCGGTGTTGAGCTTGCGCTCGATGTACATTGAGTAGCGCGACATGCCGAAGCAGAAGACCCAGTAGATCATCGCCAGGGCGAAGTAGCCGGTGTTGCCGGTCTGGGCACTCGCCCATTTCGGGTCGTTGAAGCCGGATTGCACGATGCCGAGAAGATCGAAGATGCCGACGACCGTCACCAGGCTCGTGTCCTTGAAGAGGCCGATGAAGTTGTTGACGATGCCGGGGATCACGATCTTCAGCGCCTGTGGCATGACGATGAGGCCCATCATCTTCCAATAGGGAAGGCCCAGAGCCTGGGACGCCTCATATTGGCCTTTAGGGATGGCCTGCAGGCCGCCGCGGATCACCTCCGCCATATAGGCGGAAGCAAAGAGCGCGGTGCCGATCACGGCTTTCAGCAGCTTGTCGGGATTGACACCCGGCGGCATGAAGAGTGGGAACATGTTGGCCGCCATGAAGAGCACCAGCACCAATGGCACGCCGCGCACCACCTCGATGAAGAGGGTGCAGAGCAGACTCACCACCCGCATCTCGGAGCGGCGGCCCAGCGCCAGAAGGATGCCAATCGGCACAGAAGTGACAATTGCTGTCACTGCCAGCACCAGCGTCACCAGCATGCCACCCCACTGCGATGTTTCCACGTAAGTGAGGCCAAAGCGCCCACCGAGCAGCAGGAAGAAGGTGATGACGGGATAAATCACGAAGAAGAAGATGGCGTTCCAGCCCTTCCAGGGAATGCGCGGGATCAGGAGGCCTGCCAGTGACACGGCCCCCATGAGATAGACGATGTTGACGCGCCAGCGTTCCGAATGGGGATAGAAGCCGTAGACCCACTGCAGCAGCTTTTCGCCGATGAAGGGCCAGCAGGCCCCTGCCCCTTCCGCATTGCAAAGCACGCGGTCGGGGGCGACGAAGACGGCCCGAATCAGCGCCCAATCGAGAATGGTCCACAGCACCCAGACCAACAGGGTGCCGACCACGATTGAGGCAACGCCACTCAGCGGCGTGGGCATGAAGCGATGCCGCAGCGCCGCCTGCCAGCCCACGACAGTGGGTGGTGCGGGCAGCAGCGGCGCATCGGCTGTTCTGACGAAGGCGATCGACATCTCAGCGCTCCACCAGTTTCATGCGGGCATTAAACCAGTTCATGAACGATGAGGTGACCAGACTGGTGGTGAGGTAGACGATCAGCGCGATCGAATAAGCTTCAATGGCCTTACCCGACTGATTGTTCACCGTGCCGGTTGTATACATGAGATCGGGATAACCAATCGCGACGGCGAGCGAAGAGTTCTTGGTAAGGTTGAGATATTGGCTTGCCATGGGTGGAATGATGACGCGCATGGCTTGCGGAATCACCACGAGGCGGAGCGTCTTGCCGCCGTCTAGTCCCAACGCATGGGCGGCTTCGGATTGCCCGTGGCTCACTGCTAGAATGCCGGAGCGGACATTTTCGGCGATGAAGGCTGCGGTGTAGATCACCAGTGCCAGTAGCAGCGCAATGAATTCCGGGACTAGCGTCATGCCACCCTTGAAATTGAAGCCTGCGAGTTCGGGGAAACTCCATGTGACCGGCCAACCAGCAAGCATAAGGCCCAGAATTGGAGCCAATATAATTATTGGCAGCGAAATCAGCCAGGCGGGTACCGCCTGTCCGGTTGCTTCCTGTCTCTTCCGCGCCCAGCGCCGGAAGACCCAAGTGCCAATGAGCGCCGCCACAAACAGGATAATGGCCAGCAGGGTTCCATCGCCAAAGAACGGCTGCGGCATGATAATGCCGCGGTTGCTGATGAAGACACTGTTGGCGATGTTGACAGCCTGTTTCGGACCCGGCAGCGGCTTCAGCACCAGCGCGTACCAGATGAAGATCTGCAGCAGCACCGGGATGTTGCGAACGATTTCGATATAGAGTGTGGCGAAGCGCGAGACGACCCAGTTCTTGGAGAGGCGCATCACGCCAATGATGAAACCAAGGATGGTGGTGAAGAAAATACCGATGAGGGCGACTAGCGCTGTGTTGTAAAAACCGACTTGAAGGGCGCGCCCATAAGTGGAATTGGAACTGTAAAAAACCAGCGAAGTCGAGAGGTCGAAGCCTGCCGCCTTGCCGAGAAAATCAAAGCCGAAATTCTGGTTGAGCTTGACGAGGTTGGCCTGGGTGTTGGCGACAATTTCATAGAGGCCCCAGGCGATAAGCAGCAGCACAACAATCTGGCTGGCGATTCCCCTCAGCCTGGGATCATAGAGCCAATCCATGGCGCTGCCTTGCGCCTTAGGTGGCGAGGAAAAGCGATTGTCGTTTGCTGTAGTCATTGCACGCACCCCCTCAGCCCTGCAGGCAGCTCCCCCAACAAAGTTGGGGGAGCAAGTCGATGCGGATTAGCGGATCGGTGGGGCGTATTGCAGGCCGCCGTCCTTCCAGAGGGCATTCTTGCCGCGAGCGATCTTCAATTGCGCCAGGTTGCGCTCGAAGATCTCGGAATAGTTGCCCACCTGCTTGATGGCGTTGTAGGCCCAGTCGGGACCAAGGCCGATGCCCTTGCCGAAATCATTGTCGGCTTCCGTGCCGTCCGGGTTTTTCACCTTGACGGAGAGAAGGCGTTGGATTTCCGGGTTGGCCGAGTTTTTCATCTCGTCGACATTGGCGGAGGTGACGCCAAGCTCTTCAGCGGTGAGGAGCGCGAAATAGGTCCACTTCACGACGTTGAACCACTGGGCATCGCCCTGGCGCACCACGGGGCCTAGAGGCTCCTTGGAGATGATTTCCGGCAGAACCAGATGTTCATCGGGATTTGTCAACTTCAGGCGCTCGGCATAGACGCCTGACTGGTCCGTCGTGTAGACGTCGCAGCGGCCCTCCTGATAGGCTTTCAGCACTTCTTCGTTCTTCTCGAAGGCCACGACCTTGTATTCGAGGTTGTTGGCCTTGAAGTAGTCGGCGAGGTTCAACTCGGTGGTGGTGCCCGTCTGGGTGCAGACGGAAGCGCCGCCCAGTTCAAGAGCCGACTTCACGCCGAGCTTTGAAGGAACCATGAAACCCTGGCCGTCATAGTAGGTGACGCCGGCAAAGGAGAGGCCCAGCGTCGTGTCGCGGCCCATGGTCCAGGTGGAGTTGCGCGAGAGAACGTCGATGGCGCCAGATTGCAGCGCGGTGAAACGCTCCTTGGCGTTGAGCGGGGCGTACTTCACCTTGGTGGCATCACCGAGAACAGCAGCGGCCACGGCCTTGCAGAAATCCACATCGAGTCCTGACCAGTTGTTGTTCGAGTCGGGGTTTGA
>JAIBJH010000349.1 GCA_020029455.1 Hyphomicrobiales bacterium | reverse complement strand
GACGCATCACCTTCCGCCACGCCAAATCCTCGCATGATTGCCATGGCTGATGATCTGATGGCGCGCGACGGCCGGATGCGCAAAGCCATCGCCGGGATCGGCCGTGGTGAAGATGCGTTCGAAGGAACGCCCTTTATCCTAAAACTTTAGGATGGCGCGGCAAGCCCATGATTTCGCCTGATTTTCTCCTCGAAACACAGGCCATCGCAGAAGGTCTTACGGTATGCGGCATAGATGAGGCCGGGCGCGGACCGTGGGCCGGGCCAGTGGTCGCTGCTGCCGTCAGTCTGGACTCCGCCAACATTCCCCCTGGCCTCAATGACTCCAAAAAGCTGACGCAGGCAAGGCGCGAGGCCTTGTTCCCTGCCATCCTGGCGGCGGCGCGCGTTGGCATCGGCGAGGCCTCGGTCAGGGAAATTGATTCACTCAACATCCTCAAGGCCACATTCCTGGCCATGGAACGCGCCGTGCACGCCTCCTATCCCGGCTACGGCTTTGCGGCGCACAAAGGCTATGGCACCCCGGCCCATGCCGCAATGCTGGCAAGACTGGGACCCTGTCCGCTGCACCGCAAGAGCTTTGCCCCGGTTCGCGCGTTGCTGGACAGCCGATTTGGATGATAGGCTGCAAAGGTGCAGTCCGAAGCCGAAAATCCACGCCCTTTTGTCGAACGCAGGCTGGTGCCCATCCTGTCGCTCGATGTGGATGGTTTCACCCGGCTTACCGAGCGCGACGAAGCCGAGAGCATGATCGCTGTCTCGCGGCTGTTCAAGCTCGAGGTTGAAGCCAAAGTCAGCAAGGATGGCGGAACGATCTTCAAAACCATGGGGGATGGCATGCTGATCGAGTTCACCAGCGTGGTGAATTCCGTCAACTGGGCGGCGCGGCTGCTGCAGAAACTCCATGACGAACCGGTGTTGATGCCCGGAGGTGAAAAACTCCAGCTGCGGATCGGCATCGTGCTGGCGGATGTGATGGTGGAGGGCGAAGACCGATTTGGCACCGGGGTCAACCTGGCGGTTAGGGTAGAAAACTGCGCGCCTCCCGGGGGCCTTGCCATCACCAAGTGGATACGGGAGTTCCTCGATGGCCGCACCTCGCTCACCTTCACTGACATCGGCTCGCTGCTTTTCAAGAACGTGAGCCATTCGATCAGGATCTTCATCTGGCATCCGGATTCCATCGCCCAGCAGCGCAAGGCGGCGGAGTTTGCCCGGGCCGCGAGGTCGCCCGAAGTGCCGTCCGGCAGGCCTTCGCTTGTCGTCCTGCCTTTTGAAAACCTGAGCAGCGAAACCGGCAATGAACATGTGGCTGACGGCGTTGTGGAGGAAGTTACGGCAACACTGTCGCGCATCGGTGACATTCTGGTGATCGCCCGCAATTCCGCCTTTGCCTACAAGGGGCGGAACATTGACGTGCGGCAAGTGGGCCGCGAGCTTGGCGTGCGCTACGCCTTGGAAGGAAGCGTCCGCAAGGCAGGCCAACGGCTCAGGATTACAGCACAGCTCGTGGAGACGGAAACCGGCGCCCACATCTGGGCAGGCCGCGAGGAAGGAGAGAGCGGCGAGATCTTCGACCTGCAGGACCGCATCGCCGAACTTGTGGCGGGCGCGGTTCATCCGTCCGTGCGCGGCGCTGAAGTGGAACGGGCGCGCACCAAGAGGCCCGGCAGCCTTGAAGCCTATGATCTCGTGATGCGCGCGCTGCCGCATCTCTGGGCACACCGCATGTTCGAGAATCCCGAGGCCATTGCGCTTCTAACCAGGGCGCTTGAAACCGATCCGCAGTACGGCCTCGCGGCGGCGCTCTGCGCCTGGGCCCATGCGCAACAGGTTGTCTACAACTGGACTGACGATGTGGAGGGCGAGCGCGCTGCCGGACAACGCCTCATCGAAAAAGCAGCCAGGCACCTCGGCGAAGACGCAACGGGACTTACCGCGCTCTCGACGGCAGTCATGCTGCTTGAAGGCAATGCGCTGAGGGCCCTTCCCTTTGTCGAGCGGGCGCTGGCCATTGATCCCAATCACTCCTGGGCCTGGACGAGGCGCGGCTTCGGGCTGGTCTATACCAACCGCCCGGACGAAGCACTATTCTCCTTCGCCAAGGCGCAACGCCTGTCACCGCTTGATCCCTTAGCCTTCAACATGCGGATCGGCATGGGGCTTGCGCATTTCACCGCCGGTCGCTTCCAGGAGGCAAGCCGTTATCCCAAGCTGGTACTCGACGAGCGACCCGGCATGACATGGCCCTATCGCGATCTTGCAGCCTTTCTCGCACAGGCGGGCGACATCGAAGGGGCGCGCGCTGCGCTGGCGCAATTCGTGTTCGAGAGGCCGCCCATGTCGCTTGCCAGCCTGCGTGACAGCCTGCGTTTCATGCAGCAGCCTCTGCTCGATCTCTATATCGATGGATTGCGCAAGGCTGGAATGGCTTAGAAGGCTGCTGGAATTAACCATAAGGGGCGAAAGCGATACACGCTGAGTCCATGAAGATTCATAACCCACCCACAGCAAGTGATTTGCGTTTCGGGTTTGGGCATGGGCTTTGTCGATCAATCGGTGCTACAGGATGTGCGGCCACTCGCTGACCGCATCCTTGTCGGC
>JAIBJH010000152.1 GCA_020029455.1 Hyphomicrobiales bacterium | reverse complement strand
GCGCCATGCGTGGGATTGAGTTCAGCATAACGCGCTGAAAGTGCCTTGCCCGCCTCAGCCCGGGCCTCGCCCTCGAACACCACGAACCGCCACGGTGTGAGCTTGCCGTGGTCTGGCACACGCACTGCGACTGAAAGCATTTCATTGAGCTGGTCCGCATTGGGCCCGGGCGGGCCCATGGCCTTGGCGGAGGCGGATTTTCGGGTTTTGAGGAAGGAAAGAAGGGAAGTGCGGTCGTTAAGGCTGGTCATGGCCGGCAGATAGCTGGATGCCACTCGGTGTTCAATGGCTACAAGTTGCGGGGGCGGGTTAACCAACAATTAAGCAACAGATTGCCGCAGCCTCTCCTCCGTGGTTTCTAGCCTCACCGGCCGGAGAGCTGGGGAGGTTAGAACAAGGGGACACGTTGCATGGACGCCAGCACCCGTCCATCAGCCATACGCCGCCAGAAGCTGCAGCTTAATAAGCGCGCTCTGGCGGCGTTTCTCGTTGTGCTGATACCGTCGATCCTACCCGTGCTCGCGGCCCAGAATGCCTCCATGCCGCTCGACGCCGCGCCTGAGACTGTTGCATCCATCACGAAATCACCCACCCAGGCCATCGCCATCGGCGTCGTGAACCCTGGTGAAGAGTCCGTTTCCCTCACCGCCCATGTGGCCGATTTCAAGTCGGACCTCGCATCCGGCATCCACTGGCAACTGCGCAACGAATTACGCGAACTTGTCTATGACGAAACGGCGGATGAATTCTCAAAGTCGCTGCCGCCCGGCATCTACTTCGTCGAAGCGAGTTACGGAAACGCCATCCTGCGCGAGCAGTTTACTCTGCTCGAAGGTAACAGGCTGAGCATCAGCTTTGCACTGAATGCAGGTGCGTTGCGTGTCCTACCCGCGCTCAAAGGGATTGCGACAACCGAAATCGGCAGCCAGACTCTTGTCTTCGCCATGTCCGGCCCGGACCGCGGCAAGCTGGTGGCGCAGAGCGCCGTGGCCGGCGAAGTCCTCACCTTGCGCGCCGGACTTTACCGCGTCGAGAACCGCTTCGGCGCTGGCAATGCGGTCGCGGTCACCGATGTGCGCGTGCGCCCCGGCCTCATCAGCGGTCTTGAAGTTACCCACCTCGGCGGATTGGCGCGGTTTTCTTTCGCGGGGTCACCGTCAGCTAAGGTGAACTGGGAAGTAAAGGCACAAAGCGGACAGGGCGTTGCAAGTTTTGAAGGCCAGCAGCAGGAGATTGCCTTGAAGCCCGGCACATATCAGGCAGAGGCCTTCGTCGACGGCGAGGTTCTTTCAGCCAAGTTCAGCATATCCGCCGGCGAAGAGCGCGACATCCTACTAGGCAATTGAAGCCGCTTCACTCGGGAAGTGGGATGAATTCCTTCTCGTCACCCGGAACGATGTTGAAGCGGGCATGCTTCCAATCGTTCTTTGCTGCTTCAATCTTCTCCCGCGACGATGACACGAAGTTCCACCAGATGTAGCGTGGTCCATCCATGGGTTCGCCGCCCAGCATCATGAAACGAGCTCCGGTCTCGCTCGAAATCGTGATGGCATCACCTGCCCTCAAGACCAAAAGCCTACCCGCCTCATGCCGCTGCTCCGCGATGGTGAGAGAGCCTTCCAGGATGTAGATGCCACGTTCCTCATGCTCAGGCGGAAACGGGAGGTGCGCACCTGCTTCCAACAAAACCTCGGCATAGAACAGGTCCGAATGCGTACGCACGGGCGACCTCACACCATAGAGTGAACCCGCGATCACCCGCACTTTCCGCCCGTGATCCTCAAGAAGCGGAAGCGAGCTGTCAGCGACATGTTCAAATGCCGGAGTCGTCTCTTCGAATTGCTTGGGCAAAGCCACCCAGGACTGAATGCCATAGACTTTCTGCCCGGTGCTCCGCTCTTTTGGTGGCGTGCGCTCAGAATGCACGATGCCTTTGCCCGCCGTCATCCAGTTGAGTTCACCCGGCTTGATCGACTGGTCAGATCCCAGGCTGTCCTTGTGCTGCACAACGCCGTCGTGCAGCCACGTCACCGTGGCAAGCCCGATATGCGGATGAGGCCGCACATCCATGCCCTGCCCCGCCCGCAGCATCACCGGGCCGAAGGCATCAAAGAAAATGAAGGGGCCGATCATTTGCCGCTGCGCTGACGGCAGGGCGCGCCGTACTTCAAAGCCGCCAATGTCCTTGGCGCGCGGCACTATGACAGTTTCAATGGCATCCGCTGTGGCGGCATCCCCCGGCATGGGATCAGGAATATGCGGCAGCGTCATTTTTTGCCTCCAACAGCTTTCCGCACCAAGGGTGCCACTTTCGCGCCCATCAGCTCAATGGCATTCAATTGCTCCGCATGCGGAACAGTGCCGATGGCCATCTGCAACAGGATGCGGGTGTTCTTGAAGATGGAATGAAGTTCGATGATGCGCGCCGCCACACGCTCTGGATCGCCGACGATCAGGTTCCCCGTAGGTCCGCATGACGCCTCGAAGTGCTCGCGTCCCTGGGGCGGCCAGCCACGCTCGCGCCCGATGCGGTTCATCACCTCAAGATGCGCGGCGGCATAAATGTCCTTAGCCCTTTCCGTCGGGTCGCTGACGAAGCCATGCATGTTGAGGCTAAGTTGGATCGACTTGGCATCATGCCCTGCCTTTTTATGTGCCTCACGGTAGAGTGCGTAGAAAGGCTCGAAACGGCGCGGATCACCGCCGATGATGGCCAGCGCCATCGGTACATCCAGCGAGGCCGCGCGCACAACCGACTGCGGCGTGCCACCGACGGCGATCCAGATGGGCATGCGCTTCTGTTCAGGACGCGGGTAAATGCCGAAATTATGGAGGGAAGGCCGCAGACTGCCATGCCAGGTGATGCGCTCGCTCTCACGCAATTTCATCAAAAGGTCGAGCTTCTCCGCAAACAGCGCATCATAGCTTTCGAGGTCATAGCCAAAGAGCGGATAGGATTCGATGAAGGATCCGCGCCCCACCATGATTTCCGCTCGGCCATTGGAAATGCCGTCAACAGTCGCAAACTGCTGGAACACTCGCACCGGATCATCGGAACTCAGGACAGTGACAGCGCTGGAGAGCTTGATATTCTTCGTCCGCGCCGCACCTGCTGCAAGCGCCACGGCTGGAGAAGACACCGCATAATCAGGTCTGTGGTGTTCGCCGACTGCAAAGACATCGAGCCCCACCTGATCGGCAAGCTCCATTTCCTCGATGAGATCGCGCAGGCGCTGGCCAGCTTGTTCCGGGTGGCCCGCCGCCACGTCGGCGAATGTGTAAAGTCCAATTTCCATGAAAAACCTCCGCCGTTATATGTAACGGCGGAGGCGACAATTCAAGCCAGGGCGGGAAGAAAGCCTACTGGCCCATGGCGGCCTTCATGGCCGCGTCAAGATGCATGGAGCAGTCCTTTTCCTTGTTGTCTTTCATGGCCATCTTGGCCATGTCGAGTTCCTTCATGCCCATTGCCATCATATCCTTTTTGGCAGGGTCGGTCATGGCCATGAGGTCCGTCTCGGCTTTCTTCATGCTCTCGTCGTTGCACGCCGCCATGTCGGCCCTTGCGACCGGCGAAAATGCGATCACGGCTACAGCGGCTGCGATCAACACATGTTTCATGTTCAACTCCATGGATGGAACATAATTGTTCCACTCCCGGGTCTCCCGCTTTCGCCGATCACAAGAAACTCACAACGGCGGCAATCACCAAGTGGTGAACGTTAGTGTACAATACGTGCGTTGCAAATGATGGGTAAAACACAAGTGTGGCAGGAACTGACCCACTCGTCCGATGCGCTAGGTTGAGAACAGATTTTTGATTTTGGTGTCGATGGCTTCTCCTTGCCGTATTGGTTTTATGAGGTCGTGAGGGCAGCGTCCCGCCGCTCTTGCTATGCACCCTGCATGAGTGCGCTCAATAGCCAGAAGGGTTTACTCCCAAAGAGTTCTCTTCCACGTCGTCTTCGTGATGGTCTCAAGACTATTGCTGGGAGAGAGGGTGGGAGTTCTTACCCACTGCTGGAATGTAGCGGAATATGCCCTTTTCACCGCGCGGTGTCAAGGACTATTTTCAATATATGGGTTTTTACTTCAAAATCATCTATTTAGGCAACATGGCGACAGCCCGCTTTCCGAGGGGATGTAGCCAAATCTGTCAGACGATTCTCAATGTCTGCTCATTCGTTCCTACCGTAAATCCGGTGGTGTGGCTTCGGTCTTCAGCGCCGCCAATGCCTCCGCAAGACCCATGGCCTTCTGCTCTTGGCTGCCGAGGCGGCGCATGTTGACGGCTTTCTCCTCCATTTCACGCTTGCCGACCACGAGGATCACCGGAACCTTCGTCACCGAATGTTCGCGGACCTTGTAATTGATCTTTTCGTTGCGCAAATCGCTCTCGGCACGAAGACCCACATCTTTCAGTGCCTTTGTCACCTCAACGGCATAGTCATCGGCCTCTGAAGTGATCGTGCACACCTTGATCTGCGTGGGTGCAAGCCACAAGGGGAAGTGCCCCGCGTAATTCTCGATCAGTATGCCGAGGAAGCGCTCCATGGAGCCGCAGATGGCGCGGTGGATCATCACCGGCACATGCTTGTTGCCGTCCTCGCCGATGTAGAAGGCACCGAAGCGTTCCGGCAGATTGAAGTCCACCTGCGTGGTGCCACACTGCCAGTCGCGGCCGATAGCATCGCGCAACACATATTCGAATTTGGGGCCGTAGAAGGCGCCCTCGCCCGGATTGACGGATGTCTTGATCGAACCGCCGCTCTCCGCGGCAATCTGCTCCAAAACCTTGCCCATGATGGCTTCGGCGCGATCCCAGGCTTCGTCGGAACCCACGCGCTTTTCTGGCCGTGTCGAGAGTTTCACAACGATCTGCTCGAAACCGAAATCCTTGTAGGTAGTAAGGATGAGATCGTTGATCTTAAGGCATTCATCGGCCATTTGCTCCGGTGTGCAGAAGATGTGCGCATCGTCCTGCGTGAAACCGCGCACCCGCATGAGACCATGCAGCGCGCCCGACGGCTCATAGCGATGCACCGCACCGAATTCCGCAAGCCGCATCGGCAATTCGCGATAGCTGCGTAAGCCATGCTTGAAGATCTGCACATGGCCGGGGCAATTCATCGGCTTGATGGCATAGACACGCTCCCCATCCTCCGCCTCTTCGCCAGCGGGTGTCGCCCCGAACATGGATTCCTTGTACCAGCCCCAATGGCCGGAGGTTTCCCACAGTGACTTGTCGAGAAGCTGCGGCGCATTCACCTCGTCATAGTCAAGCTTGTTGAGACGCCTGCGCATATAGGCGATGAGCTGCTGGAACATGGTCCAGCCCTTGGCATGCCAGAAGACAACGCCAGGTCCCTCCTCCTGGAAATGGAACAGGTCCATTTCTCTGCCAAGTTTCCGGTGATCGCGCTTCTCAGCTTCCTCCAGCGCCGTGACGTAGTTCTTGAGATCGGCTTCACTGGCCCAGGCTGTGCCGTAGATGCGCGTCAGCATGGGGTTCTTGGAATCGCCACGCCAATAGGCGCCTGCCACCTTCATCAGTTTGAAGGCGCTGCCCACCTTGCCAGTGGAGTTCATGTGAGGCCCGCGGCACAGGTCGACCCATCCGCCCTGGTCATAGAACTTGATGTCCTCGCTACCGGGGATGGTATCGACCAGTTCAACCTTGAAGTTCTCACCCTTGGCGCGGAAAAACGCCTTGGCCTCTTCCCGCGTCTTCACCGTGCGCGTGAACGACTTGTCGCGCTGGATGATCTCCCGCATCTTTTTTTCGATGGCCGGGAAGTCCGCAGGCGTGAATGGCTCGTTGCGGAAGAAGTCGTAGTAGAAACCATTCTCGATCACAGGTCCGATCGTCACCTGCGTGCCGGGGAACAGTTCCTGCACGGCTTCGGCAAGAACATGGGCACAATCGTGTCGGATTAGTTCAAGTGCCCGCGGATCGTCACGCGTGATGAGTTCCAGCTTTGCATCTTGTTGAAGCGGCTCCGAAAGATCTGCAAGCTTGCCGTCGATGACCGCAGCTGCGGCCTTCTTCTCAAGTGATTTGGATATGGAGGCGGCAATTTGTGCAGGTGTGGTGTTCTTTTCATAAGACCGGGAAGCACCATCCGGAAACGTCACCGCAATCATTTAATCCTCCTGCCCACTCCCGCAAACGCGCGCGGGTAAGCCAAATCACTGGTCAATTCTGGCCGCTCTTGCCCGCGCCGCGGCTTGGGGTCAAGTGCGCCAAATCCGAGAAAAACCAGCACTTGCGCCGCTTTACCCGGAATTAACCCTAACAGTTCATGGTTTGACCATTCGTATTGTTAACGGCTTGGGTCTTACACATGAAAAAGTTCTTACTTCGTCTTGCACTTGCGTCCGTGGCCTTTGTGCCCGCGGCAACCGCCATCGCCGCGGATCTCGACATGCCACCTCCGCCGGTCGAAGACCTGCGCCCCGCAAACTTTGACTGGACCGGCTTCTATGTGGGTGGCTGGGCCGGCGCCACCTGCATTGAGGGTGAACTGATCGACAACACGGCGGTCGCGGAATTCGAAATGTCCGGCTGCGGCTGGAAGGGCGGCGTGATGGGTGGTTACAACCATCAATTCGAGCAGTGGGTTCTGGGCCTCGAGGCTGATT
>JAIBJH010000151.1 GCA_020029455.1 Hyphomicrobiales bacterium | reverse complement strand
CGACAGGGAATTGCGCGTGGCTTCATCTGAAAGTGTCAAGCGCATCACCCCGGCACCCATTTCACGCCGGACCAGCTCACTCATTCCACTTCTTCCGTTTCGAGTTGCTTGAGTTTTTCGGCATAGACAGGGTCTGCCTTCAATTCGGCGATGACCTTCTTGTTGTTCTCGGAAGGTATCATGGCGTTGAGCGCCGCGATCATCCGCTCGCGCATGTCCTGCGCCATTTCCGTATCGGCCTTCAGCTCATCAATCTGCTGGCGGATATCTGCCGTCTGGTCGTCGCTGAGATTGGCGAGGGCAAAGCTCAGGGTGGTAACCGCCGTGTTCCATTCATTGACAGAGGCAAAGCCCGCCGCCCTGATGTCGGCCTCAAAGGCTTTTCCCTGCGGTGCCTGATCCACGAAATCCTGCAGATTCTCGTAGTTTTCGAGCTCAGCATCCTTGTATTTCTCGCTCACCAGCGCATAGGCATCAAGCGCGCGCTTGGCCTGGTCCGCTGTGAGCTCGACGGTTTCTACAACGGGAATATCTCCCATCGAGAAATCGTCAGCGCCGTCTTCGGCTTCCTCACTGCTGGGCGTGGTTTCCGGCGTGGTTCCAGTTTCTGGGTCGGATGGCGTTGCGGGAACTTGCTGCTGGTCCTTGACCGGGGGAGCCGGTGTTTGCTGGGCCATCTGCTGTTCGGTCTCTTCTGCAGACTGCCACGCATGGGCAGGCGAACCCATCAACAGGGCCGCGGCCATCACTGCAGCGCGCACGGATAACTTCACCGTAGGTTTGTCCTTTTCCCAACTCTATCGAAGCAGTGGTAAATGCTCCACCGGAAAATAAGTTGCGAGCCCCATACTTCCGGTCCGGAGTCAGGAATGTGGTATTAAGATACCACACAAGAATCTGCCCCGGATTTCTTGACATTTGCCGCCGTTCAGGGCATGAGCCGCACCGAAAGCGCCATTTCCGAGTGGCGCTGTTGTTTTGTAAGAACCAATCGAGAGACCCTTTCATGAAGACCTTTTCGGCGAAAGCCCAGGACATTCAGAAGCAGTGGGTGCTGATCGACGCAGATGGACTCGTGGTGGGGCGCCTTGCCACTATCATCGCCAACCGGCTGCGCGGCAAGCACAAGACCACCTTCACCCCTCACATGGATTGCGGTGACAATGTCATCGTCATCAACTGCGAGAAGGCCGTTTTCACCGGCAAGAAGTTGCAGCAGAAGAAGTATTACTGGCACACCGGATTTCCCGGCGGCATCAAGGAGCGTGTCGCCAAGGACTATCTGGAAGGAAAGCACCCTGATCGCGTGATCGAGGCCGCTGTCCGCCGCATGCTTCCTGGCGCTTCGCTGAAGCGCAAGCAGCTCACCAATCTCCGCATCTACAAGGGCACCGAGCATCCTCATGTTGCTCAGAACCCGGTCGTTCTCGACGTGAAGTCGATGAACGCCAAGAACACGATCAGGGGCTAATCCATGGCTGAAGCAACCACACTCTCCAATCTGGGCCAGGCCATGGGGCTTGCTGCAAGCCCCGCCGCCGCTCCCGTCAAGCCGGCAGAGCCGAAGCTCGACGCCCAAGGCCGCGCCTATGCCACGGGCCGTCGCAAGAATGCGATCTCCCGCGTCTGGATCAAGCGCGGCAAGGGCAAGATCACCGTCAATGGCAAGACCATTGAAAGCTATTTTGCCCGTCCCGTGCTGCGCATGATCGTGCAGCAGCCGCTCGTCACCTCGAACCGCCTGAGCGAGCTCGATGTGGATTGCACGGTTGTTGGTGGTGGTCTCTCAGGCCAAGCCGGCGCCGTGCGCCATGGCCTTGCCCGCGCGCTCACCTATTTTGAGCCGAGCCTGCGTGGCGCCCTCAAGAAGGGCGGCTTCCTCACCCGCGACAGCCGCGCGGTGGAACGCAAGAAGTATGGCCGGGCCAAGGCCCGCCGCCGCTTCCAGTTCTCGAAGCGCTAAGTTTCTCTTTCGCAATCATGGAAGGGCCGCCTCGTGCGGCCCTTTTGTTTTTGGCAGCGGAAATCAGTTAAGGCCGCTCACCCGCACATAGTCTCCTGGCGCATCGCCAAGTGCCGGCATTGGCCCTTCACCAGGAACAGGCGCCAGCACCTTGTCGCCTGACCGGGAGGTGATCCATTCGGTCCAGTCTGGCCACCAGGAACCAGCATGTTCTGTTGCCGTCTTCATCCACTGCTCGAGTGTTGGGGCGACGTTGTCATTGGTCCAGAATTGATACTTGTGCGCGGCAGGCGGATTGACGACACCCGCGATATGTCCCGAACCGGAAACCACAAGCCGCGTCTCTCCGCCAAAGAACGCGCCGAGCCTGAACACGGAAGGAAGCGGCGCGATATGGTCATCCTTGCAGGCGAGATTGTAGATCGGAACCTTCACGCGTTTGAGGTCGATCCGCACATTGTCGAGTACCATGCGCCCCTGCGACAGTCGGTTGTTCATGTAAAATTCGCGCAAGTAAAAGGAGTGCACACCCGCCGGCATGCGCGTTGAATCGCTGTTCCAGTAGAGCAGATCGAAGGCCGAAGGATCCTTGCCGAGCAGATAATTGTTCACGACGTAAGACCAGATCAGGTCGTTGGAGCGCAACAGGTTGAAGGCATCCGCCATGCGTGAACCGGGCAGATAGCCCTTGTCCTGCATGCGCTCTTCGATCCACTTCACCTGCTCGTCATCCACATAGACAAGAAGATCGCCCGCCTTCTCGAAATCAACCTGCGTGGTAAGGAAGGTGGCCGCATTCACGCGCTCGTCGCCCTTGGCCGCCATGAAGCCAAGAGATGAAGCCACCAGTGAACCGCCGATGCAAAATCCAACCGTGTTGACCTTGGGTGCGCCAGTTGCCTTCAGCGCCACATCAACGGCGGTGAGAAAACCTTCGCGCATGTAATCTGCAAAACTCTTGCGGCCCTGCGCCGTATCCGCGTTGATCCACGATATGACGAAAACGGTGAGCCCGTTCTCCACGCACCACCGAATGAAGGACTTCTTCTCGGTGAGATCGAGAATGTAGAACTTGTTGATCCAGGGAGGCACGATGAGCAGCGGAATTTCAAACGTGCGCGCCCCCTGCGGGCTATACTGGATCAGCTCGAAGACATCATTGCGGAAAACCACCTTGCCGGGCGTGGTGGCAATGTTCTCGCCCAGCTTGAAGGGTTTGCCATCAACCTGCTTGATGCGGAAACGCCCTTCGCTGGACCTGACATCAGCCGCAAACTTTTCAAGCCCCTGCAATAGGTTTTCCGCATTGGATGAAAGCGTCGCCTTCAGCACTTCCGGATTGGTCATGGGGAAGTTGCTGGGCGAGAAGGCATTGGCGATATTCTCGATATAGAACTTGGCCTTCTGCTTGGTGTGCGGGTCAACGCCTTCGGCGCTTGCCGCCATCTCCTGCGCCCATTGCACGGTCACGAGATAAATTTGCTTGATGAAATCGAAGACGGTGTTCTCGCTCCAGTCCTTGTCCCTGAAGCGCTTGTCGGATTTTGCCGGAACAATGACGGGCTCGGCAGCCTGGCCCATGGCTCTCGCCCAAGCATTGTTCCACACCTCGCTGTAGCGCGCCCACAGCAGCGCCTGCGCTTCCATCAGCTTCTCGGGGTGCGCCATATGGGCCTGCACGATATCGCCTAGCGTGCGGCTCACCTGCGCCATGGGTAACATCTGGGTATCGGCTTCCGATCGCTGGCCTTCGGGATTGACCGCCAGAAGCTCGGCAATCCGCGCCATCTTCTCATAGGCCAGCGCCAGATTGCGGGCGAGCCGCGCCGGGTCGGGAAGGCCGAACCCCGCCGGCAGTCCGGCAGCAGCATTTGCTGGCTTGGGAGATGTCTTCGCGTCCGTCATCTGCGCACAGTTAAAGTCGGCTATTCCACAGTAGTTAGGCGGCAGTGGGGCCGCAAGCGGCTTCCTTGCCAAATCGTAGCCCCAAAGCCATAAGCTGCCCTGCAATTGTTAAGAAATACGGGCATCCCATGACGAACGCATTGCGCATAGGCATCGCCGGGCTGGGCACGGTTGGGGCAGGCGTTCTCGACATCCTGAAAGCCCATGGCCGGCTGGTGGAAGCGCGCGCCGGCATGCCGGTCACGGTTTCCGGCGTTTCCGCCCGCTCCCGCAACAAGAACCGCGGCCACGACCTCAGCGCCGTCACCTGGCATGATAGCCCTGTTGCCCTTGCCACCTCGCCAGCGATCGACGTTTTTGTGGAACTGATTGGCGGAGATTCAGGCCCTGCCAAGGACGCAGTGGAAGCCGCCATCAAGGCGGGTAAGCATGTGGTTACCGCAAACAAAGCGCTCCTCGCCCATCACGGCGCGGCGCTGGCAAAGGCTGCTGAGAAAGCGAACGTCGCCTTGAATTTTGAAGCGGCAGTGGCGGGCGGCATTCCCGTCATCAAGACACTGCGCGAGGGCCTTGTGGGCAATGCCCCGCGCAAGCTCTTCGGCATCTTGAACGGCACCTGCAACTACATCCTCACCAAAATGGGCAGCGAAGGCCGGAGTTTCGCCGATGTGCTGAAGGAGGCCCAGGCACTCGGTTATGCCGAAGCGGATCCGACATTCGACGTTGGCGGCTTTGATACCGCCCACAAGCTCGCCATCCTCGCCTCGCTTGCCTTCGGCATGGAAGTCAACGTCAAGGAAATCGCCATCGAAGGCATCACCGGCATCACCTTGGATGACATCCGCAATGCTTCCGAAATGGGCTACAAGATCAAGCTCCTCGGCGTTGCCGTGCGCCACGAGCAGGGCGTTGAACAGCGTGTCCATCCCACATTGGTGCGAAAAGGCTCACCGCTTGCCGATACCGATGGCGTCTTCAATGCCGTGGTGATCAAGGGCGATTTCGTCGGCGACTTGATGCTTGAAGGCCGCGGCGCTGGTAGCCATCCTACGGCCTCCGCTGTCGTGGCCGACATCGTAGATATCGCGCGCGGCGATAGGCGCCCCGCATTTGGCGTGCCGTCCGCCGCCATGAAGCCTTTCAAGTCACCGCCGCTCAAGGCCCATGAGGGCGGTTTCTATGTGGCGCTGCAACTGCGCGACAAACCTGGCGCTGTGGCAGCAGTTGCCGGCATTCTGGCGGACGAAAAGATCTCTATCGAAAGCATCGTGCAGCGCGGCCGCCCCGTTGCGGAAGAGGTGCGCGACACGGCGCAATTCACCCTCATCACCCATGACACGCTGGAAGCTTCGATCCGCAAGGCCATTGCCCGCATCGAGAAGGATGGCCATGTGACGGGCCACCCCCGCGTCATCCGCATTGAGCGCTTCTGATTTCCGTGACCTTGCCCGCCTTCCTGGACATCGAAAAATCTGCAAGGGGGCTTCGCTGGCAGGCCCGCCTTCAAGATCAGCGCCTCGCCGAAGCCATGGGCCAGCGCTTCGAGATTCCGGATCTTGTTGCCCGCGTCTTGGCGGCGCGTGGCGTAGCTCTCGATGACGTAGAGCAGTTCCTCAATCCAACCCTGCGCGGATTGATGCCCCAGCCCTCGGCGCTCCGTGATTTGGAGAAAGGTGCACAGCGTCTGGCGGAAGCCATCATCGCCAAGGAGCCCATCGGCATCATCAGCGACTATGACGTCGATGGTGTTTCATCGGCCGCCTTGCTCAAGCGTTATCTCGCGGCTCTGGGATGCAGTGCAGAAGTCTACATCCCTGATCGTGTTACTGAAGGCTATGGACCTAGCATCACTGCAGTGGAAGCCTTGCGCAGCAAAGGTGCGCGCCTTCTCCTTACGCTCGACTGCGGTGTCCAGGCTCATGATCC
The DNA here is from genome assembly GCA_020029455.1 of Hyphomicrobiales bacterium. GTDB lineage: Bacteria > Pseudomonadota > Alphaproteobacteria > Rhizobiales > Aestuariivirgaceae > Aestuariivirga. Next base: position 890 of record JAIBJH010000151.1, on the reverse strand, counting down.
GCTGGCCCATGCGGCAGAGCAGGGCCTCACCACGATCATCGTCGATCACCACCAGGCTTCGCAGGAACTGCCGGAAGCCTTCGCTGTCATCAATCCCAACCGCCAGGACGACATTTCCGGTCTGGGATATCTCTGCGCGGCGGGTGTTGTTCTCTTGCTTGTCGCAGCCACTAACAGAGCCTTGCGGATTCAGCACTTCTTCAATGCCGAACGCGAAGAACCCAATCTCTTGCGCTGGCTGGAGCTTGTGGCGTTGGCAACCGTCTGCGATGTGGTGCCGCTGCAAGGATTGAACCGGGCCTATGTCACCCAAGGCTTGAAGGTCATGGCGCGCCGCGAGAATGCCGGCATTGCCGCACTCGCCGATGTTGCCGGCCTCAAGCGCAAGCCCGACACCTATGCGCTCGGTTATATGATCGGCCCCCGCCTCAATGCCGCAGGCCGCATCGGCCATGCCGATGATGCGTTGGCGCTGCTCATGTGTGACGATCGCAGCGAAGCCGTCAACATGGCTCGCAGGCTCGACGACATGAACCGCAAGCGCCAGGTCCTTGAAATGCGTGCCGTGGAGGACGCCAAAGCCCAGGCCGAGGCTAGTCTTGGCAAGCACGGCAAAGCCGCGTCCATTGTTGTTGCTTCGGAAGGCTGGCACCCTGGCGTTGTCGGTCTCGCGGCAGCGCGCCTGAAGGAGGCTTTTCAGCTTCCGTCCTTTGCCTTGGCTGTTAACAAAACGACGGGTCTCGCTACAGGCTCGGGAAGGTCCATCAGCGGGGTCGATTTGGGAAGCGCCGTGCGCAAAGCCCTTGAAAACGGCCTGATCGAGAAGGGCGGCGGCCATGCCATGGCCGCGGGCATCACTGTCAGGATGGAAAACTTGCAAGCCTTGCGCG
>JAIBJH010000150.1 GCA_020029455.1 Hyphomicrobiales bacterium | reverse complement strand
AGCGTGCCACCGGCATGGTGAAGGCTCGGCGACATGTAGACGAGCTTTGCGAAGTTGCGGAAATCCTCGATCGTCGCATAGCGGCGGCCCTCATCAAGATTGCGGATGAAGGGTGGGCCATAGACAGGCGCGAAGACCGTGTTGTTGCCGCCGATCACTACATTGTTTGCAGGGTTCCGCGCGTACTGCACATATTCGCGGGGCGCCGTCTTGATGAGCGAGCGCACGAGGCCCTTTGGAAAGCGCACGCGGAAGCGCTTGGGATCAGTGGCAGAGGGTTTGGTATCAGCGCCCGCATCTTTCCACATGCGCACCGCCTCTTCATCCTCGTAGAAGTCGATGCCGGTTTCCTGCAGCACGATTTCGGCATTGTGTTCGATGAGTTCGAGTTGCTCATCGGAGAGGGGCTCATAAAGCTTCACCTTGCGGCGGATATAGCCCGCCTGCGTGATGGTGGTTGAGGTGCGCGCAGCTCTGCGGGCATCGGCTCCGCCGCGGCCACGGCGGCCGGTGGGGGCATGGGTCTGTTCGGTATCGGACATTTGGCTGTGGGCCTTGGTTGAGAATTGCTCACCCATGGTTTTAGCGGCTTCACCGGCATTCAAAAGGCAGCAAGCGTCAGGCCATGGCGGGTTAGCGACCCGTCGCTCCGCACCCGCCTTGCCCGAAATCCACCGGAAGCGGTAGGCTGAGCCATGGAATATAAGGACTACTACAAGTCGCTGGGCCTCGCGAAAGCCGCCACGGCGGATGACATCAAGAAGGCGTTTAGGCAACTGGCGCGCAAATATCATCCAGACATCAACAAGGAAGCGGGTGCAGAGGCAAAGTTCAAGGAAATCAGCGAGGCCAATGAAGTCCTTTCCGATCCGGAGAAGCGCAAGGCCTATGATGATCTGGGAAGCGGTTTAGCGCCGGGCCAGGAGTTTCGCCCGCCACCAGATTGGCAGGACAGCCACCATTTCCGGCAGTCGGCCGGCACAGCACGGGCAGGTGCGCAGGACTTCAGCGATTTCTTTGAAGAGCTGTTCGGCAGAAGCAGGGCGCGGCCTCAGCAACGGCAGAGAGCGGAAAGCATTCGCATGCGCGGCGAAGACAGCCATGCGCGGATCGTGATCGATCTCCGCGACAGTTTTCAGGGAGCGATGCGGCAGATCACGTTGCGTGTGCCGGAACTGACATCGGCAGGCGATGTGACCATGCGTGACAAGGTGCTGCAATTGAAGATTCCAAAGGGCATCATTGAGGGCAAGATCATCCGGCTCAAGGGTCAGGGCGGCCCCGGTTTCAACGGTGGCGAGGCGGGTGACCTCTATCTGGAAGTGGCGTTTGCACCCGACCCAGTCTTCCGAGCAGAGAGGCGCGATCTTTCCATCGACCTGCCTGTGGCGCCTTGGGAGGCGGCACTTGGAGCTTCAATTCGCGTACCAACGCCGGAAGGCCCAATCATGTTGCAAATTCCACCCAACTCAGCAGACGGGCGTGAGCTTCATGCCAGAGGGAAGGGCCTGCCGGGTGAAAACCCGGGCGACCTGGTCGTCAAACTCAACATCGTCTGGCCCCGCGCCGACAGTGAGAAGGCGCGAGCGGCCTATGAAACCATGGCGCGCGACATTCCGTTTGACGCTCGCGCCGGATGGGAGGGTGCAAGATGAGCAAGGAACCTCACATTGACATTCTTGATGAGAGCCACACCTTGACGGTTGAAGAACTTTGCGAGCGCTGCCGGGTGGAAGTCACTTGGGTAGAGGAAATGGTGGCGCAAGGCGTGATCAGCCCCGTCGAGGGCGGCCGGCAATTTGCCGAGGTAACGATCAGGACGGTGCGCACTGCACGGCGGCTTGAACGCGACTTTGCACTTAACGCATCAGGCGTGGCGCTCGCGATGGATCTACTTTCCGAAATTGACAGGCTCAAGAGCGAGTTGCGCCGCAGGCGATAGCACTCACCGAAGCACAAACAAGAAGCGCTGGGCGGCAACAGGTTATTTGCTTATGACGAAAAGAGTGCCGTTTGGTCCCGGTTCATCGGTGAGAAGATAGAGCTTGCCATCCGGGCCCTGCACCACATCGCGAAAGCGGGCACGGCCTTCGAAGAGGCGTTGTTCCGAGACGACCTTGTTGCCATCGAGCGTCAACCGCGCAACAAGCTGGCCGGCGAGGGCGCCCACAAAGAGATTGCCTTTCCAGCCGGGATAGACATCGCCGGTGTAGAAGGCCATGCCGGAGGGAGCGATGGAGGGGTCCCAATAGTGGAGCGGCTGTTCCATGCCTTCTTTGGCCGTGCCTTCGCCGATCTTTTCGCCGGAATAGTCGCGGCCATAGGTGATGACGGGCCAGCCATAGTTCTTGCCCGCTTCCGGCGTGTTGATTTCATCGCCACCGCGCGCGCCATGCTCGGCAGTCCAGAGCGCGCCTGTTTCAGGGTGCAGCGTTGCGCCCTGGATGTTGCGATGGCCCATGGACCATATCTCCGGTGCCCAGCCGGGCAGCGCAGGATTGCCAGGAGCAGGGGCGCCGTCGCGGGTGATGCGGATCACCTTGCCGATGTGGGTTGAAGGGTCCTGCACCAGATCACGCAGCACATTGCGGTCACCTGTGGTCACGAAGAGGTGGCCATCGCGATCAAAGACAAGGCGTGAGCCGAAGTGATGACCGCTTTCGGCAGCAACGTTCTGGCGGAAGATGATTTTGCCTTCTTCGAGTATGCCGTTATCCGCCGACAATTTGGCCCGGAACACAGATGTGGAGTTTCCGCCGTCGCGTGGTTCCGCAAATGACAGATAGATGAGGCGGTTGCTCGTGAAATCCGGATCGATGGCGATGCCGAGCAGCCCGCCCTGGCCCTCCACATCCAGGTCAGGAAGGCCAGTGATGGGCTCTGACAATTTTCCATCAGGCATGGTGATGTGGCGCAAGTTGCCCGGGCGTTCGGTCACAAGGGCATTGCCATCCGGCAGGAAGGCAAGACCCCACGGGTGATCGAGGCCGGAAACAACCGGAACGAGGCTGGGATTTGTCAGTGGGACATCGGCGGCGCGGGGCAACATCAGCCACGCGGCAAGGGCTGCCGCCAAGGCAATCAACAGGATGATGCCGCGTTTCGCCGGAGAATGGCTACCGGGTGACGGCGAGTTTTTCGAGGCCGTGGAAGTGGTAGACATCCTTATATTGAGGCCGAGAAGCTAGGCGCATTTGAGGCAGGCGGTTGAAGAGCGTTTGCAGCGCTACTTCCATTTCAAGCCGTGCCAGCGGCGCACCAATGCAAAAGTGGATGCCGGCGCCGAAGCTAACATGGGATTTGTCGGCACGTGACGGATCGAAGCGGTGCGGGTCGGGGAAGCGGGCAGGATCGCGGTTGGCAGCGCCCAGCATCAGGCCAACGACTTCACCCTTCTTCAGTTTCAAACCATTGTAGTCCAGGTCTTCCAAGGCATAGCGTGTGAACATGTGAAGTGGCGCATCGAAGCGAAGGGCTTCCTCCACATGATCGGCGGTGAGGCCGCTGCGGATGTTGTTCTCGAGGAGTGCCTTGATGGCATTGCCGAGGGAATGGACTGTGGCTTCATGTCCTGCGTTGAGGAGTAGTATGGCTGTTGTAACCAGCTCATCTTCTGAGAGCTTGCCATGTTCGTCGCTGGCGCGGATTAGTTCGGAGAGCAGATCTTCGCCGGGAGATTTGCGGCGCTCGGCGATGAGGCCGCGCATGTAATCGGAAAAGGCGGAGACGGCGGCTACGGCCCTGTCTTCCACCGCGCGGTCGCGGCGGGCCATGTACATGGCCACATGATCATGCGACCAGGCGAGGAACTGATCAGCCATTGAGGCAGGCGCGCCCAAGAGTTCGCAGATAATGATGATGGGGATTGGCGTGGCATAGGCAGGGAGCAGATCGATCTCACCCGATGAGTCAAACTTGTCGATTAAATCGTTGCAAAGATTGATCAATCTTTGCCGCAGGCGCTCCACCTGGCGGGAGAGGAAAGCGCGATTGATGAGGCCCCGGAGCCTCGTATGAACGGGCGGCTCAAGCTCCAGTAGCGAGTGCTTTTCATGGTCGGTGAACACCTTGATGTGCTCAGGCGGCTCGGGCCAGCCCAATTCCTCCCGCGTTGCAACATGGAGAATCTGGCGGCCGAAACGGCGGTCACGCAGAAGGCTGTTGACGTCTTCGTAGCGCGGGAAACACCAGTGGCCATATTGCTCCCACTTGAACACGGGCAGTTGTGCCCGGATGGCGTCGTAGGCGGCGTAGGGGTTCTGGACAAATTGTGCTTCGCGTGGGTCTAGGTCGACGGAACGTTTGTTGGTATTGATCTGCATGGGGTCGATGGGTCCGCCCCCATTCTAGCTTTGAGTCCCGGGAAAATGCAAAGCCAGACAGTTCGACCAAACGCAGAATTCATTGCTCTCATCGCCATGATGACGGCGATGATTGCCATGTCGATCGACACCATGCTGCCGGCGATTGGCATCATCGCCAAGGAGCTTGGCGCCGTTCACGACAATGACCGGCAGCTCATCATTCTGGGATTTTTCGGCGGCATGATGTTTGGCACGCTGATCTTTGGGCCTTTGTCGGACTCCATTGGCCGGAAGCACACGATTTACATGGGGCTCGTGCTCTATACCTTGGGTTCACTGGTGTGCCTGTTTTCGTCGAGCTTTGAAATGTTGGTGGCGGGGCGCGTGCTGCAGGGTTTCGGGGGTGCATCACCGCGTGTTGTTTCGCTCGCCATGGTGCGGGACGGGGCGGCGGGAGCGGCCATGGCGCGGATCATGTCTTTCGTCATGTCGGTCTTCATGCTGGTTCCGATTCTGGCTCCTGCCGTGGGGCAGGGCGTCCTCTTTATCGCCGACTGGCGGTGGATTTTCGTGGGCTTCATCGTGTGGGGCATCACCGTGGGCCTGTGGCTTGGCACAAGGCAACCGGAAACACTTGTTCCCGAGAAGCGCCTTCCTTTCACTGTGGGGACCATGTGGCGCAGCGCCGTCGAGGTGGTGCGCAATCCCGTCTCGATTGGTTACACGGTGGCGGTGGGCGGCATTTTCGGGGCTTTCGTCACCTATCTCGGCACATCACAGCAAATTTTCGCAGACCAGTATGACCAAGGCGCCTATTTTGCCCTTTGGTTCGGCGGGCTGGCGGTCGCCATTGCGCTTGCCATGATTTTCAACGGCAAGACTGTGATGCGCTTTGGCATGCGGCGCATGTCGCAGCGGGCGCTCTGGGGGTTCATTGCCTCGGCCGCTGGTTTGGTTCTTGCTTCACTGCTGACGGCGGGCCATCCGCCGCTCTGGGTGCTGGGGGCACTGCTCTTCGTCAATTTCTTCTGCAGCGGCATGATTTTCGGCAATTACAATGCCATGGCCATGGAGCCCATGGGGCATATTGCCGGCATGGCCTCGGCTATCAGCGCGGCGCTGTCCTCGCTGGTGGCCGTGACTCTCGGCGGGTTGGCAGGCCGTCTCTATGACGGGTCCCTCAACCCGGTGGCCGGGGCGTTCTTGGCTTATGGGCTGGTGGCGCTGGTTTGTTCCGAATGGGCCGAGCGCAACCGCCCCGCCAAATCCAATAACACGTGACAAAATCTGGCCTTTGAAACGTCGTGGGGCTTGGCTAGGGAGGGGTATGGCCAAGGGCTATTCCATATTCTCACTGGCGCGGCATGCATTGCGGCCGTCGGAACCATGGCCCGAAGCCTGGGCCAAGCCCGAGCCCAAATCCAGCTATGACGTGGTGCTGATCGGTGGCGGCGGGCATGGCCTCGCAACTGCCTATTATCTCGCCAAGAACCACGGGATGCGCAACATTGCCGTGCTTGAGAAATCCTACATCGGCTCCGGCAATGTGGGGCGAAACACCACCATCATCCGCTCCAATTACATGATCGGCGGCAATACCAACTTCTTCGAGTTTTCCCTGAAGCAGTGGGAAGGACTTTCGCACGAGCTTGATTTCAACGCCATGGTCTCGCACCGGGGACAGGTGGTGTTGGCGGTCTCGCCCATCCAGATGGATGTGTTTGCGCGGCGCGGCAACATCATGCGACTTCATGGCATTGATGCGGAGCTGCTGGACCGCGGCGAGGTGATGAAGCTGCTGCCCTATCTCGATTACTCCAAGGAGGCACGCTGGCCCATCTGGGGTGCCGTTCACCAGCCTCGGGCGGGCACGGCGCGGCACGATGCTGTCGCATGGGGTTATGCACGGGCGGCTTCGGACTATGGCGTTCACATTATCGAAAACTGCGAAGTTACCGGCATGATCATGGATGGCGACAAGGTGACGGGTGTCGAGACATCGCGCGGGCGCATTTTGGCCGACAAGGTGGGAATTGCGGTTGCCGGACACTCATCGCATGTGGCGGCAATGGCTGGTCTTCGGCTGCCGGTCGAAAGCCACGTTTTGCAAGCCTTTGTCTCGGAACCCATCAAGCCCATCGTGCATCATGTAATTTCCTGGGGTGCGGAACTTTTCTACCTGTCGCAGTCGGACAAGGGCGGGCTTGTCTTTGGCGGTCACATCGACGGCTTCAACACCTATACGCAGCGCGGGCAATTTGCGCGTATCCAGACGGTGATGGAATGTGTGTCATCGCTTATGCCCTTCACACAGCGCCTGCGGCTGTTGCGGCATTGGGGCGGCATCCAGGATATGACGCCCGATGGCTCGCCTTTCATCTGCCGCACGCCCA
>JAIBJH010000149.1 GCA_020029455.1 Hyphomicrobiales bacterium | reverse complement strand
CGGTAGCCGAAGACATCATAGACACAAGGCACGACAAACAAGGTCAAGATGGTGCCGAGTGCCATGCCACCGACGATGACCCAGCCGATCTGATGGCGGCTTTCGGCGCCCGCGCCAGTCGCAAGCGCCAGAGGCACGGCGCCGAGGATCATCGCCGCCGTCGTCATCAGGATAGGCCGCAGGCGCAAGGCCGCAGCTTGGATGATCGCTTCCCGGCGCTCAACTCCTTCCTCCTGCAGGCTGTTACAGAAGGCCACGATCAGAATGCCGTGCTTGGTGATAAGGCCGATCAGAGTCACAAGCCCGATTTGCGAATAGACATTGAGCGTTCCGCCCGAAAGCCATAGCGTGGCAAGCGCACCCGTCATGGAAAGCGGCACCGTTACAAGGATCATCAGCGGATCCCGGAAACTCTCAAATTGTGCGGAGAGAACTAGGTAGATGAAGGCAAGGGCCAAAACAAAGACGAAGGCGAGGTTGGAACTTGCATCGCGGAACTCGCGCGACTGGCCTGTGAGGTCGGTGCTGGTCCCTTCCGGAAGCGCTTCTGAGGCTGCGGCATTCACCGAGGAGATGGCCTCACCCAGCGTGTAGCCGGGGGCAAGGTTCGCCTGGATGGTGATGGCTCGCAGCTGGTTGAAGCGGCGCAAGTCACGCGGCGCCACCGAGACCTCCGCTTTCACTACACTTGAGAGCTGCACCATCTCTCCGCTGGCGCTGCGCACGAAGATCTGGGAGAGCGAGTCAGGCGATGTCCTGTCTACGGCTGGGAGGGCCACCGTGACGTCATATTGTTCGGAACCGATCTGGAAGGTGGAGACATTCCGCCCGCCAAGCAGCGTTTCCAGCGTCCGGCCAATGACAGCGATGTCCAGCCCAAGGTCTGCCACCCGCTCCCGGTCGATTTCGACATCCACTTCAGGCTTATTGAGCCGAAGGTCAGTGTCGATGTCGGCAAGTCCCGGATTGTCCTTCAGGCGTTCTACCAGCTTGTTGGCCATCTCGTTCAGCTCTTCATAGGAAGCGCTTGATTGGATGACGAACTGCAGCGGCTTTCCGAAACCCCGGACGCCAAGAGACGCGGGGTTGGAGGCGGAAGCCTGTACGCCTGCAATGCGGCGCAGTTTTGGCTGCAGCGACTGAGTGATCTCCTGCTGCTTCACCTCGCGCTCGTCCCAGTCCTTGAGCCGCGCGAACATCATGAACTGCGTGACCTCGCCCGATCCGGCAATCGTGAGATAGGAACCAAGGTCCGGCAGTTTTGAGACAATCTCCTCGGCCTGCTCTGCATAGCGATTGGTATAGGCAAAGCTTGCCCCTTCCGGCGAACTGCCGGAAATCATGATGACCCCTCGGTCTTCAACCGGCGAGAGCTCCGACTTGAGCTGCATCAGGATGATGCCGCCAATACCCGCAACCCCGATGGCAATCAGCAGCACCAGCCAGCGCATCCTGAGGGCAAGCCCGAGGCTTGCCTTGAAGGTGCGTTCAAGCCAGTTCAGGGTGCTTTCTACAATGCGGCTGAACAGGTTGGGCCGTTCGGCATGGCGTAGCAACTTGGAGGACATCATGGGCGTCAGCGTCAGCGCCACAAAACCGGAAATGATTACGGAACCCGCAAGGGTGATGGCAAACTCAAGGAAGAGGCGGCCAGTGCGTCCCGGCGTGAAGGCGATGGGCGCAAAGACGGCGGCAAGTGTCAGCGTCATGGCGACAATGGCAAATCCGATTTCCTGCGAACCCTTGATGGCCGCTTCGAACGGCCTCATGCCGTCCTCGATGTGACGGTAGATGTTTTCTAGCATCACGATGGCATCATCGACCACAAGGCCGATCGCCAGCACCATAGCGAGCAGCGTCAGCGTGTTCACCGTAAGGCCTGTGGCATACATGATGGCGAATGTGGCAACGAGCGAGACCGGAATGGTGACGACCGGGATCAAGGCAGCGCGGAAGGAATGCAGGGCGAGGAAGATAATGACGATGACGAGGGCGATTGCCTCGATGATGGTCCTGAAGACGTTTTCAATCGATCGGTCGATGAACACTGTTGAATCAAAGCCGACGGAGGCCGAAACGCCTTGTGGCAAGTCGGCATTGAGGCGCGGCAACACTTCCTGAACGGCGCGCGAGACGTCAAGCGGATTGGCCACGGCCTGTTTGATGATGCCGATGGAGATAGCCGTCGCTCCATTGTAGCGTCCCTCGCGGCGGACATCGGCACTGGCGAGCTCCACCTTGGCAACGTCCGAAAGTCGCACCTGAAGTCCACCCGCCGTCTTCAGCATGATCTGCTCGAACTCTCCGGGCCTGGCGAGGGCCGTGCGCGACTGCACGGTGAATTCCTGTTCGGTACTTTCGATCCGTCCTGCCGGAATATCCGCATTCTGGTTGCGGATGGCGTTCTCCACGTCCTGCACTGTAAGGCCGTAGCCCGCGAGCCGCGCCGGATCTATCCAGATCCGCATAGCGTAGCGACGCTCACCGTTGACCGAGACATCCGCCACCCCATCCAGGTTCTTGAAGCGGTTGACCACGAAGCGGTCCACATAGTCGGTGAGTTCGAGATCGCTCATGGTGGTCGATTGCATCACCAGGAAGATGATAGGTTGCGCGTCTGCCTCGACCTTCGAAATATTGGGTTCACTGATCTCGTCCGGCAGTTGCCGCCTGACGCGACTCACGCGGTCGCGCACGTCGCTGGTGGCGGCATCGATATTGACCGTGCTGCGGAAACGGATGGTGATGCGGCTCGATTCGGCTCTTGAAGTCGATTCGATCGTATCGATGCCTTCGATGCCTGCGAGTGATCCCTCCAGCACCTGCGTCACTTGGGATTCGACGATTTCGGCGGAAGCGCCGGAGTAGCCGGTTTGCACCGAGACCTGCGGCTCGTCGATATTGGGATATTCGCGGATGGTGAGCCTGCTGAACGACATGAGGCCCACGAGAATGAGAACAAGGCTCAGCACTGTGGCGAAGACCGGACGACGGATGCAGAGTTCCGTGAAGTTCATGCCCGTTAATCCACCTTTGGTGCAGGAACAACTTCGATTACAGCACCATCGCTCAACCGCGCACTGCCTGCCACCACCACATCGGCGCCTGCTTCGACGCCTTCGACAATTTCAACCGTGCCATCCTGGCGCTTGCCGGTGCGCACCTGTTTTTCTTCAGCCTTGGAGTCGCGAACTAGATAGACTACAGAGCTATCGCCCCGCTGGTTGACGGCAGTCTCCGGTACCACAACTGCCTCGCGTTGGTTTCCTTTCACCGTCACGCGGACGAGCAGGCCCGGCCGCAGCCGCATCTGGGAATTGTCAAGGTCAGCCCGCACCTGCAAGGCGCGTCCATTCACATCGATGGAAGGGTCAATGGCGGAGATCGTCGCAAAGAAGCTCTCGCCGGGAAGAGCATCGGCGGCAATATCGACGGTTTGCCCAAGGTTGATCCGCGATAGCACGAGTTCGGGCAAGGCGAACTTCACTTTGAGAAGATCAACCTTGTCGAGCTTTACGAGCGCGGTTCCTGCCGTCACATAGGCTCCCGACGAGATAGTGCGAAAGCCGGCAATGCCGGAAAAGGGCGCTGTGATCGTGAGCTTGTTGAGCCGCACCTGCGCGGACTCCGCTGCTGCGCGAGCCACTTCCCGTTCCGTGACGGCAGTATCAAAGACGCTCTGGGCGACATTGCCGGACTTGCGCAGGGTTTCGTTGCGCTTGAAGTTAGTCTCGGCCAATGAAAGGCGGGCCCGCGCTTCCGCAAGGTCTGCCGCTGCCAGTTCCGTATCGAGCTGGAAGAGGGGCTGACCTGCCGTAACACTTTCGCCATCCTTGAACAGCACCCCACTGATGCGCCCGCTGGTTTCTGGTGCAATTTCGACAGTCTCCTCTGCGAGAAGCGTGCCGATGGCGCCGATATCGTCACTGATTTGAGCGGCAACGGCCTTTGCTGTCTCGACCGGAAGCGGCCCGCGCCCTTGGGAACCGCCGCGCTGACCCAAGGGACTGGCATTCTCGGTCTTCACGGTCGCAGTGCTGCCGCTCGGCTTCAATCCAGCGAGCGCCACAAGGTCAACGCCTGCCTGGCGTATAGCAAAGGCCACTCCCGCCAGGACCACAACTCCCAGTGCCGCGATCAGCCACTTTCTCATTGTTCTTCTTTCGTCACTTCGCGCCGCGCCAAATGGCAAAACACCGGCCTATAGCTAAGACGGTGCAGGCAAAAAAATCCGTCGCTCCATGTCCCATCGGGCAGCGCCGGGGCAGAATAGGGCATTTGCCACTGCTTGAACATCATGCGGTAGCTGAATGAGGGCCAGGTCAAGTTAAATTTTGGTGAGATCTGCCAGGCCTGTTGATGCGGCATGTCAGCAAACAGGATGCCGTCATGGGTGAACCACTCAGTTCGTATCCCTCGACGCCATGCAATCGAGCGGCTACAAATTGCCAAGGCCGCAAATCCCGATAATGGGGCGAGTCCAATGAGTGAGGGGAATGTCGAAGCGCCCGATCCGCAAAGCAATTTTTCCTGTCGCCGGGCTTGGAACCAGATTCTTGCCGGCCAGCAAGGCAATACCAAAGGAAATGCTGCCCATACTGGATCGTCCGTTGATCCAGACGGTCGTTGATGAAGCCCGCGAAGCTGGAATTGAACATTTTGTATTTGTGACGGGCCGCAACAAATCAGTCATCGAAGACCATTTCGACAGGCAGTATGAATTGGAGTCCATCCTCCGGAAAAGGGGCCAATCAGCTTCGCTTGAGTTGTTGGAGAAGGATCTCCCCGCGCCGGGCCAGACGAGCTTCACGCGTCAACAGGAACCTCTTGGATTGGGTCATGCAATATGGTGTGCGCGGCACTTGGTAGCCAATGAACCCTTTGCGGTGCTGCTGCCAGACATGATCATGATGGCAAAGCCCGGTTGCCTGAAGCAGCTGATCGACGTCTATCACGAAAGCGAAGGAGGCAACGTTCTCGCGGTGGAGGAGGTGGCTTGGGATCGTGTGGACCGCTATGGAGTGGTTGTTCCAGACGTTTGGCAGGACAATCACTTCTCCATTTCAGGCATGGTCGAGAAGCCGAAGCGCGATGTTGCTCCATCAAATCTCATCATTTCGGGACGTTACATACTGCAGCCGGAAGTCTTCACAGAGCTCAGCCAGCAGTCATCGGGTGCCGGTGGAGAAATCCAGATTACCGATGCAATGATCCACCTGATGGGCAAGCAGCCATTTCGCGGCGTCAAGTATGTTGGAACAACGTATGACTGCGGTGACAAGATCGGCCTTTTGTCGGCAAGCGTTGTGCACGCCCTGCAGCATGAGACTTTTGGACTTGAATTCAGGAATGCTCTTTCAAACATCGTCAAGAAGGCGGGCGGCAAGCTGACTTGGGGTGGTGAATAGCCACGCTCAACGCGCGCGCTCTCTCATGTCATAGGCAACCAAGTTTCCGATTTTCGAAACATGATGAGTTGAAAAGCCCGGTTTGATGAGCGGAAGTTCCGGAGTGCTGGAGATGGATACTTCACTGAATCGTTCGGTGTCGAGTTCAGTGACCTTCATGAGAGAGACACCTTCGCCATAGAAATTTTCACTCTTTTGCATGAGGCGGATGACTGCACCATCGGATGAATGCGCGAGATAGCCAGCGTTCCGGCCAGTCCCATGGGCCAAGTCTCCATAGAGGAATAGCTTATTCGCGGGATGTGGGTGGAGGGTGCCTGTTTCAAGATTGTCTGTGAAATAGATTTCAAGGTGTCTGTTGCTGTTTTCGTTGCCGGCGCGAATGGAAGTGAAGAGCCACCAATAACCGTCTGACCACAGAACCATTGTGTCTGCGGCATCAACACCAAACATCAGGCGCCGTTTGAGCCGCCAGCGATCCGGCCATGTCTCACATACATAGAGATCAACGGATTTACGCTCGCAAGTTTCGGGGATCATGTGGGGCACACCATCGATCTCAAACAGGAAGGGGAAGGATGAATGGCAATCGGTGCGCCCGAAGAACTGATCGGAGGTCACAGGTTGGAAAGAGAGGGGATCGAGATTCTCCGAAAGCTCAATCGCTACCAAGCGGCCCTTGTCCTTGGCATACTGATACTCCTCTGCGAAGAGCCAGATTTTATCGTCGCATTTCCAGAGAAACGGATCGGCGTAGTAGCCATAGCTTGGTGACGGAATGGCGCGCGACAAGTCTCTTTCTGTATCGCACACGTGTATGGTGAAGTGTTCTTTCCACCAGCGATGCAAGCCGCCTATTCTTGCCTTGCCAAATCTCTGCCAGCGGTGGTTCCACCGGTCCACTGTCTTGTATGTCCAAAACCATGCACGAACCGCCGGATCGCCCCCTGTGGGGATATAAGGGCTGACCCTGTTCCGCGTGGTGATGTCCCGTGCAGGCTGTGATGAACTGATGTCCACTTCATCTTCGCTGAGTTCTATCTCCCCCTTCGCGGCAGCGCTGAGCAGGAGACAGTTGAGCAAAGCCTGATCCTGCTTATGGTAGCCGGCAGCGCCCGAAGGCAAGATGAATTCACTTTCGAGAGCAAAACGTTTCCATCTCTGCGCGAGCTTGAAGGCGGCTGGATGTTTTGGATCAACACCGATTGCACCAGCGGCGCGTTCCGCAACGTGCCTCACCTCAAGCGGAACGCCCAGTGCGTCGAGCACACGTTGATCACATTTCTGATAGAGCGGGGTCTGGCTCTTGAGAATCCAAATGCCGTTCTCGGCAACT
>JAIBJH010000148.1 GCA_020029455.1 Hyphomicrobiales bacterium | reverse complement strand
GCACAAACCGATCAGCTCATCATAGTCGGTCGAATAGAGAATGATGGCGGCGCCCTGTTTGGCAAGCTCGACAAGCAGGGCATACATTTCCTGCTTGGTGCCGACATCGATGCCGCGCGTAGGATCATTGAGCAGGATGACGGCGGGCTGGTTCATCAGCCACTTGGCGATCACCACCTTCTGCTGGTTTCCACCCGAGAGCGAACTCACCGGAATGTCGAGGCTTGCCGTCTTGATGGAGAGGAGCTGCACCAGCCTTTGCATTTCAGCATCGGCTTTGGCCCGGTCGACAATGCCCCTGCTCGAAACCCGCGCATGAGCCGCCATGATGAGATTGTCGCCCACCGCCATGGGAAGCAGCAGCCCCTCCATCTTCCGGTCTTCAGGAATCAAGGCCATGCGGAACGCGTTGGACTTCGCGGCTGCAGGGCTGCGGGGCATGGCGGCCTTGCCGCCCACGGTGACTTCGCCTGTGCAGTTCTTGAGAACGCCGAAAAGCGCCAGCAGCAATTCCTTTTGTCCCTGACCATCGAGTCCGCCCAGCCCCAGGATTTCTCCCGGCCTCAGTTCAAAGCTGATGTTGCGCAGACGGTTCTGCCAGGTGAGGCCCTTGCAGGAGAGGGCGGGCGCGGCCGCCTTGTCCAGCACCTGCTTCGCTGGAAAGTCATGGTGATATTCGCGGCCGATCATCATTTCTATGACTTCGGCGTCCGTCTTGGTGCCGGCTTCATAGGTCGAAATCATCTGGCCATTGCGGAAGACCGTGCAGTCGTCGGCAAGTTCCTCGATCTCATGCATGCGATGGGAAATATAGACGATGGCCACGCCTTCCTTCTTCAGGCGCTGCAGCAGGGCAAAAACCTTCTCGACGTCCGCCGCGGTGAGCGCCGAGGTTGCCTCGTCCAGAATGAGGATCTTCGGCTTGCGGGCCAGCGCCTTGGCGATTTCGACCATCTGGCGGCGTGACAGGGAAAGCTCGCGGACGGGAGCTGCCGGGTGGATGTCTTCTGCGCCGGCGCGGGCCAGTGCCTCAAGCGCCAGCTTGCGCTGGGCCTTGCGGTCGATCAGCCCAAAGCGGGTAGGCGGATTGGCCGGGATGATATTGTCGGCCACCGTGAGGTCGGGAATGAGCGACAGTTCCTGGAAGACACAAACAATGCCATGGGCATTGGCCTCAGACGGCGAGAAGAACTTCACGTCCTGACCATCGAGGTTCATGGTTCCGGAATCGGGCTGCACAACGCCGGCCATGATCTTGATCAGGGTGGATTTGCCGGCGCCGTTTTCGCCCAGCACCGCATGGATGCGGCCGCGGCGAAGCGCGATGGAGGCGCCGTTCAGCGCGACAACACCACCGTAGCGTTTGGTGGTGTTCTCCATTCGGAAAAGAATATCGGAATTCAAAGTCAGCCCCCTTGAAGACTCGGGTCTGGGCATCAGATCCGCAGATGCCCAGACCCAGTAGTGCCAGGGAGAACCTTACTGATTTTCCTTCGTTTGTCCCATGATTTCCTGGGCCGAGAAATTCAGACCGCAGGTCGGGAAGGAGTTGCCAACGAAGAAGTTGTCAGATTGATCGCCATAGAAGTCTTCGCCGTCCTTGAAGTTGGGATCTTCAACGATGGCGGTTGGCAGCTTGATAGACTGCGGAATGACCTGACCATCCAGGGCTGCAAGTGCCACCTTCATGGCGACGGCAACCTGGGCAGGTCCTGTACCGGCGGATGAACACTTCAGGCCGTCGCCAGTATGCTCGGCACACAATTTACGGAAGCCATTTTCCGTTTCACCGCCGAAGGGCACGAAGGGATGCTTGGCATCCATCATGGCGCGGACAATGCCCGTGTCACCGCCTTGCGCGGCGATGGCGTCAAATGGCCCGCTGGTGGCAATTGCGTCGGCGGCAACTTTCTGAGCCGTACCGTCATCCCACTTGCCGACCACTTCCGTGATCTTCCAGTCCTTGCCGGACTTGGCGAAGGTTTCGTTCAGGGCTTCGTGACGGTCCGTGTCGACGGAGGTGCCGATAACACCGCGAACCTCCAGAACCTTGCCGCCGTTGGGAACGTGCTTGATCACCCAGTTAGCCCAGAGTTCGCCAAGGCCGCGCTGATCCACGTTCACGTTGATCGCGTCCTGCGTGTCGAGGATGTTGTCGAATGCCACGAGCACAACGCCTGCTTCCTTGGCGCGCTTGATGACCGGGCCGAAGGATGTGGGGTTGATGGCATTGACGACGATGGCATCGAAGCCTGAGTCAATGAAGTTGTTGATGGCTGAAATCTGCGCCGGCGCATCTTCGCCGGTCGAGATGACCTTAAACTCCTTCAGCTTGGCGGCGATATCGGGCTGGGCCGCATAGGCCTTTGCCGTCTGGATCATCTGGATGCGCCAGGAATTGGCGATGTAGCCGTTAGCGAGTGCGACACGATAGGGTCCTTCCTTCTTGGGAAACTGGAAGAACTTAGTATCGGCGGCCCATGGCACCATGCAGGACGGATCTGTTGCAGGTCCGCTGACCAAATCAACAGCCAATGCCGCTCCCGACATCATTCCAAGCGCGATACCACCCAACAATAGAGATTGCAGTCGGTGTGAAAAATTCATTGATCTTCTCCCATGACAAGCCGGATTGATTGTTAGCCACAACTGCCCTGGCGGCCGGATTCCACCTGAAGCTCAGCGAAAGCTAGCAGAAATGGTTGCGCTGTCAATTATCTGATAAATTGGACATATGAGGCTGTTGAGAGGCGCCTAAACTTGCGTTAGCTTCGCTGGAAACTTTACCGGAGAGTCAAAAATCAAACAGAAACGAACAACACTCTATGATGTTGCCGGTTTAGCAGGGGTGAGCGCCATCACTGTTTCGCGGGCGTTGCGCAATCCAGATACCGTGTCGGCGAAGCTCAGGAACAGCATAGACACCGCTATCAGCACGCTGGGTTATGTCCCCAACCTTGCTGCAAGCCGCTTGGCATCGGCGCGCAGTCATTCGGTTGGCGTCATTGTGCCGACCTTATACAATGTCATCTTCGCCGAGTATTTGCAGGCCATCCACGAAGTGCTTCTCCCGGCGCGGCTCCAGCCGCTTGTGGTGAACAGCCGCTATTCGGCTGAAGCGGAAGAAGTCGCCATACGCACACTCTTGGGGCAGCGGGTGGAGGCCATTATCATCGTTGGCACGGAGCACACGCCTGCAGCAAGGCGTCTGCTCGAGACGGCGCATATACCGGTCGTCGAAACTTTTGCGAGGAGCGCCAATCCGATCGGCATGAACATCGGCTTCAAGCTCGATCAGGCCGGGATTGATGCAACCCGGTACCTCATCGAGCTGGGTCACAAGGAAATTGGCTTTCTCGTCGGGGCCATTGATGAGCGCGCCAGTCACAGGCTCGATGGTTATCGTCTCGCCATGAAGGAGGCTGGATTGGATCCGGTCCGGCACGTCGTGACGATGCCTGAGCTGAACTCTGTAGGCCTTGGTGTGGCACTGGTTGAGGAAGTGGCGAAGCGCGGAACGGTGCCCAGCGCGTTGTTCTGTATTGATGACAACGTCGCTCTGGGAGCGCTCCATGCGCTGCGCAGCCGTGGCCTTACAGTACCAGGAGATGTTTCAGTGCTGGGATTCCACGATCTGGACTTCGCAGCGTGCACGGTGCCCGCCCTCTCAACCGTGGCGACAAACCGCTACAAGACCGGGGCATTGGCCGCCGAAATGACAGTCAAAGCCCTCAATTCGCCCGGTTCGAAGCGGCGCAAATGGCATGATGTCGGCTATCGCCTTGTTCCCAGGGCGAGTACAGGCCCGGCGCGGGCAAGGGTGTGAAGTTGCTTTGCGAATTCTTCAGTGGCGCAACCGCCTGCCGTCCGCATCGAACAACAGCAGATTTGCTGACGGCAGCCCGATCTTGAAACGCTCGCCTTGGGCAAGCCCGGAAGCATTGGCACGGCGAACGGTGAGCATCTGTGTGCCTGCGCTTCCGGCGCGTGCATAGACCAGGCTTTCCGCGCCCAACTGTTCAATGATTTCTACAGTTGCGGCAATTTCGGTTGCTGACTTAGCCGTGAAATGTTCGGGTCTGACGCCAAGCTTCACTGATTGACCTTTTACCAGGCCGCCGACCTTCACCTTCAGCTTCACACCGTCCAAGGATTGCAAGCTCAGCACCGAAAAGTCCGGTTTCGCGTCTGCGACAACAGCGGGCAGCACATTGATTTTGGGGGAGCCGACAAATCCGGCAACAAACAAGTTTACCGGGTCTTCGTATAGTTCAAGCGGCTTTCCCACTTGCTCGATCCGGCCATCGTTGAGCACCACGATGCGGTCGGCGAGCGTCATGGCCTCGACCTGATCATGGGTCACATAAATCGTCGTGACGCTCAATTGCCGGTGCAGCTTGGCAATCTCTATGCGCATGTGAACGCGCAACTCGGCATCGAGATTTGAAAGCGGTTCATCGAAGAGGAATATTTTGGGATCGCGGACAATGGCCCGGCCAATGGCCACGCGCTGGCGCTGGCCGCCCGACAAGGCCTTGGGCCGGCGGGCGAGCAGGGGCGTAAGGTTCAGTGTTTCGGCCGCCTTGGCGACGCGAGCCTTGATCTCAGCCTTTGGCACGCCGGCATAGCGCAAGGCGAAGCCCATGTTTTCTTCCACCGTCATGTGAGGATAGAGCGCATAAGACTGGAACACCATGGCGATGCCGCGGCGTGACGGCTCGACATCATTGGACAGCGCGTCGCCAATCAAGAGATCGCCGGAGGAAATGGTTTCCAGCCCCGCGATCATGCGCAGGAGCGTGGACTTGCCGCAGCCGGAAGGGCCGACGAAGACGATGAACTCGCCGGGCCTCACATCCAGCGAAACATTCTTGACGATGCTGACGGCGCCAAAAGATTTGCTGACATCCTTGAGCGAGAGAGCAGTCATGGCAACCGACCTCTTTCATTCATGTGCAAGGTGAGGCGCATGTCCTTCAGGCGGGGACATCTCAGGCGGATTGTTGCTGCGCCGCTGCCGCCTGTGGTTTCCACCCAGAATCCGGCTACGCCGCCGCGCAACGGAACGTTGGCGGGGCCGAGCAGCCTTGCCTTGCCTGTCACAGCTATTTCAATGCTCTCAGCAAAAAACGGCAAGATGTTCCCCGCCTGGTCAAGGGCGCGCACCACGATGCGGGTTGAGTCTTTTGCCTCGTCACTGAGCAATGTTTCATCGGCAACAACATCCAATCTTACCGGGACCGGCTCGGAACTGAATTGCCGGCTCGTGACGAGCTTTCCGCCTACGAAACCCCTGACCTCTGCATCATGCCAGCGCATGCCCCAGGCGCCAAGTTCTTCTGGAGAAAACACCCGCTCGTCGAAGACCACGGGAGCGTGGGGCAGATGCGGAAAAGTCTGCCTGTCGGGTACGGCGCGTTTTACGACATGCGGACCATAGCGCAGCTCAACTTCATCGCAATTGGTCAGGACGATGAGGGGCAACACGCCGCCGATGTTGCGCTCACCTCTTGCAAAGAATGTGACGGGCTCCAAAACATTGCCGCGCTCCGGACGGCCTTGGGTGGCCCAGACATGGGCAGCAAATTTTGGCACACGGAACATGTCCAGCATGCCGTGATGGCAGATGCGGTCGCCGGAGCCGAAATCCTTGTGGGTGTTGTAATCGGCAAAGCACCAGCCGATGCAGCCGGAGATGTGAGGATCGGCGTGGGCAGCCTCGAGAATCTGCAAGTTGCGCGTCACATGCTCGGCTTGGCGCTGCTCCTGGTCGTGGCGCTTGGTGGGAAACATGTGGCCTCCGAACTCTGTGACGAGGTAAGGCACGTTGTGCTTGAGGCCCGTCACTTCCTGCTGATCGCGCAGCGCGACGCGGCCACGGTTGCTCCGCACCCGTTCTTCCTGGCCGAGGATGAAGTCGTTCATGGTGTAAACGTCTTCGAGAAGCTCGCTGTCGGTGATGTAGCGGACACCGCCGGTCTGGCGCGTCTTGTCGAGCTCGCGTGCCATGGCATTGGTGCGTTGATAGAAATCATGGTCGTCCTGAGACTCGTTGATGCGCACACCCCAGATCACGACGGATGGGTGGTTCCAATCGCGGCGCAACATGCGCCGGACATTTTCCACCGCTTCGTCCTTCCAGGCCGCACCGCCGATGTGTTGCCAACCCGGAATCTCTCCGAAGACGAGCAGCCCGATGCGGTCGCAGTGATCCAGGAACCAGGGTGATTGCGGATAGTGTGCTGTGCGCACGAGGTTGCAGCGCAACTCATGCTTCAGGATTTCAGCATCACGTTCCTGGGCGCGCCTGCCCATGGCATAGCCTACATAGGGGAAGGACTGGTGGCGGTTCAGCCCGCGAATCTTCAGCTTGTGGCCGTTGAGGAAAAAGCCATCGGCGGTGAATTCGGCATGACGGAAACCGAAAGCAATGACTTTCGCATCCTTGCCGTGGTGAGTTTCAAGTTCAAGTTCAAGCTTGTAGAGCACAGGACTGTCGATGTCCCACAAGGCGATGTTTTCAAGCCCGGCAAAGGACAGGGAATAGCTTGATCCTTCGACCGTTGTGGACGTTGAAGCGATCTTGCGCCCCTTGGCATCGAGAAGCCGCGCCGACACTTTTCCTATGAAGGCAACGCCTTGCGGATTTGCTATTTCACCAGCAACCGTCACGCGCTTGCGTTCATCCAAGACGTCAGGCGTTTCGATCTTGGCATTGCCGAGTGAAATCATCGGCGTAACGACAAGCCATACGTCGCGGTAAATGCCGGCATAGGTGAGATA